>JBFESM010000021.1:0-15511 GCA_041548445.1 Methanothrix sp.
CGAAGACTTGATGCCCCATCAAAGGCTCATAGCCTCTGACTTATCTTTCTCAGCCACCCCTCGACGCGGCTCGATGCACATTCGTAATTAGCTATTTTATGAAGCACATCGAATATTTCATCTTCATCGCACTCGTCGAAGTGATATCCGTACGTCCTCAAAATGATGGCAGCTAACGTAAAAGCCGTTCGTTTTTGCCCATCATAGGGGGTTAGAAAATGCAACAGTTACTGCAGAGTATCATGTAACGGCTGAAGACCGCTAGTCGCCATTTCTGGTGAATTAAGTCATTGCGACACGCCACAACTACAAGAACAGCCAAGGCACAACAATGGCGATAGCTATATATGCTTTGCTGCTGATTCAGTTAGCAAGATCACTTCTTTTGGTGAAAGAATTGATCGGGGCAGCTCCGATCCAGCCACCCCGACTAACACTGTTTTAGGCATATGTGCAGGATTTATAGATGAGTATAATAATATTTAGAGACATTAGATCCCCGGGGATATTTTTATGTCCCATAAATCGAGTACGAAGTTCAGGTTTTTGGATGCTAGTCGCCCCACCCAAGGCGAATGCATCAAGTACAAAATTCATCGATTCATCCCATAATATTTTAGGATATATTTTTTTAGGCACCGCCCAGCAATATTATGGGAAACCTCTTTATAGTATAAACAAGGGAGTTATCGACGGGGTGTGTACTTAAATGAGCGATAAGACGGAGCAGTTGAAAGAGCTGTTCTTGAAGATCTCAAGCAGCACCAAAGTGGTCGAGAAGCAGGCCACGCTACATGGCGATCTCAAAGGAAGTGGGGAGATCGAACGTAAGCTTCGGGAGGTTGTATCCGACATGTGCAAGCGATACAACGTACAGACCAAGCTCACCCCTGAGCAGCTGGCCACCGTGGTGAGGCTATTTTACAAAGGGCTCAGCGATACCGAGATCGCTGAGCAACTGGGAGATCGAGCGCTCAACAAGACCGTCAGTCGCGCCAGGATCAAGCTCCATCTGTTCCGGGAATCCGATCTGAAGCCGCCCTTTGAAAAGCAGGAGTTCTCGAAGCTGGCCGAAGCCAGCCTATCGGTGAAGGAGATGAGCGAAAGACTGGGTGTGGCCCCCTCCACCATCAGCGAGTACAAGAATATCTTCGAGTGCCAAGCGGCTGCTGAGAAAGACGGGTACACGAAGCGCTTTGAGGAGATCATCTCTGACCAGGACGTCTAAGAGAGGATGGTCACTAACATCTCCAAGGACGATGGACTGCAGGACACCATGGACACCGATTACGAAACTGCAGAAGCTTGAAAGGGGGTCTGCCTCACCTCAGTCCGAGAGCAGCACCCCAAGCCCTTTAAAAAGCCTCATTTCTCACATCATTTTGAAGGTTTCGCCTGTTTTTTCCATCCACATATATTCTCGAATTCCCGGAATTGTGATCTATTTCAGACCCTATTTGCCTCGTAAGGCCCCGATAGTTCTAAAGAATCGCTGTCCCGATAGTAAAACTCGCCCTGGATATTGTCATCGTTTATAACCCTTCCGTCTGTAAAGGATATGGTTGTCAGGGGGTCACTCCCGTCCGCACCTCTTACGGCCAGGTAGAACGCCTTTATCCTGCCGCCATCGATGGTCCCAAAGATGATCCCTCCGTACTCATCCCCGGACGGGCTAACCTCTACTGAATAAGACCCAATTATGTTGTTGCCGATCTGCTGAATGTTGGCGGTCATGATCTCTTCAATTGGACCGAAGTTGTAACTGGACTCCCAGGTCCCAGAGACGTCGACGTTGCTGAGGGCGGCACAGGGATGGACTAGGGCCACCAAGGCGAGAATTATGATTGACCATCTGGCAGTTTTCATGTCTATCTCTCCATCTTTCTTTTATCACAAGTGGTTTTGATCCCTATTAATAATTAATCTCGATCCAGTTGAGGTCATCGAAGATTGGTTGGTGGACGCGGTCAAAGATAAATAAAAAAGAATAATGTTGCGAGCATCCATTCGCCCTCCACCAAAAAGTCCAGCACGTGATAATTTATATTATTCATAAAATAAAAAATGTAAGCGTATCCATAGGCGATGAGGATCGCCGCAAACAGTCTTATGTCGCCATGCATAAACGGCAGTATAAAAATAAGGGTGCCGCTGACGACCAGGAGGAGAGCCGTAGTCTTCCTAATTCCCAGCATTACGGGAATCGTCCTGACGCCGTTCAACTTGTCACCCTCGACGTCCCTCATGTCGTAAAGTACGGTGTCTACAAAGGTCTTCACGAACATGAAGTAGCCTACGATGGCGATGTTGAAAGCCACCGGGCATCCAGCGCTCAGAGCAGGCATCAGAGTCGTGATCAGAGCCCAGGTTGAAGCCACCACCACGTTCTTCATCACGGGGATGTCCTTGAGACGGGGAACCCCCGGCAGCAACTTTGTGCTGTAAAAGGCGTTGGCGATTATGGGTATCAGAACTATCGGGAGGGCTATTGGTGTGCTGAGCAGCGTCAAGAGGACCGCCAGCAAGTATGCTGCCAGGGAAGATGAGAGGACGAGCCTTTTTCTTCCATAAAGAAAGCTCCTCCTCTGGGGCATGTTGACGACGTCTTTATCCAGATCGGCGATCTTGTCTAGGCTGTAGACTGAAAACGATATTAAAAAAACTATAGCGCATGTCAGTATCCCCGGAGGCTCTCCCAGCAGTATGTACCCGATGTACGTCTTGAAAAATCCGGTGCCACCTATGAAGAGGGAAGTTACCGCCAAGAATATAAATATTCTGTTTAAAGCTTCGCCTAAACGAAATCTATAAGGGTAATATGTTGCATCCAAGATACGACACCCCGAATTAATATATCAACATGCGCTCATAATCTTAACGTCATAATAACTTTTTAATGTTATATGTGATAAAATTTGCATTAGTTTACAACCAAGAACCGATAGTTTTCGACGCAGACGGCTTCAGTACTTATTAATAATATAATGTATTTAGTTTAATTTGCGTTTTGAACTCACATCAAACTAAATGCGAGTTTATGTTTTTATATGTTCGTATTGTCTGTAACGGAGCATAACTTTCGTATTATACTGTCAGCACCCACATATATTAACAATATATGGTTCAACATGTCTTTCATAGCCCGCAGCAGAAGTAGGCGATGAAGGTCAAAAGCAAGATGCTAATATTTTCAGATCGACTCGATCCTATTCGACTTGCTCAGGTAATGATCGAAAAGCTCGTTCCCCCACGCGATGGCAGCATCACCCTCACAGTTCAGATCCTTACCGACATCGTACCCCCCGTCAATCCTGAACAGCCCCAAGGAGAAGAGCGAATCTGTGACGGTGAAAGCGGCGGTGACGTCCACATCGATACTGTATAACCTGAATTTACCAACGTCTAAGAGCTGCTTCAAGACTTCGGAATACTCTTTGATCACGATATCCATTATCGGCTTCGTCAGTATTAGGTCGACCTCGGCCCCGTTCATGACTGCGGTTGCCACGGCCTCGGCATAGCCAGGTATTATTATTGGGGAAAGTCCGCGAATAACCTTTGCCCCCCTCAGCTCCGAGATGAAGAAATCCTGAGTTTTGAGGATTTCTGCCGGATCTCCTTCGAGGATCTCGGACTTGCTGAGCATCCCTATCCTTGTCAGTAGAGATTCTGGTATTGCGCTTATGTCGTGGGTCAGCCAGAAATCGCTGTATTTTTCCAGGACCAAGACGAAGTCGATCATATCGGCCAGCATATAGGCCTGCATCCTTCCCAGGTTGGTGAGACCATAGCCCTGGTCAGTTCTGGTTACCAGGTCCGAATCGGCCATCTCCTTGATGGCATGCAGAATCGTCGTATTTCTGATGCCCATCTCCTTCTCCAGATCGCTGGTGCTCTTAGCACCATCTTTCAGGCAAAGGAGGATCTTAGTTCGCACCTTGGAGCGCGTGAAGGACTTTAGCGAGTCCTCGGCAATGTCGTACCTATCGGATGTCGACATACTCTCCCACACCATCACTTTGGGTCCTGATCCGGTTTTCCTATCTTTTCGTCTGATGCCTGGCCTGTGAAAAGCTGCCTCAAGCAACTTGATGTCGTCTTTCATGTCCTGAGAAAATGTACATACTTTGCCGCATTATGACTCCGAGTGTGGTAACGAGCTAATATGATATATATTTATCGATATTCACACCTTTAAAGTTATACTGTTATGATCTGATGACATCGGTTTTGAGTTAGGTCTATATCGTCGTAGGTGGATGAATTGATCCATTTCCGGGTGCTGACCGGACGTGCAAGGGTTTCAAAATAGTTTGTCAATCCGACCCCGCCAAAAAAGAACTGATTAAAAAAAAAAATTCTTTTTTTTGGCGGAGCGGTTCTGCAGCCACGCATGCGAAGCTAGCGCGTAACGGAGCCTCGCCCCGCCGCCCTCAAGACATTCTCCGTGAGCCGGCTTCAATTGGATCACATCCTCCGCTTATGCCAGATCTTGTTCCCTGAATGCAGAGCTAGGTTAGACGCCATACGTCGAGTTCAGCATCTCCAGAGCCGCCCGGAGTTCCAAGTGGTCGTGACCCGCGACGATCCAACCCACCTTCGTCCTTTTCAGATTATCAAGATGGCTGGTCGGACGGTGCGAGAGGAGATGGTGAACAGATCCCTCCGATATCCGAAGCTTCTGAGCCGATGCAAACTTTTGATTCTGCCCCTGCCGCCGGGCATCACCAAAATCGGCCTTTTATCGGAAGGGTCGAACCTGTGGATTCGGTACAAAAGAAAAGGTGCGGCTGCCGGGAATCGAACCCGGGCTACGAGCTTGGGAAGCTCATGTCCTAACCCCTGGACCACAGCCGCTCAAGCCCCTCTAGGGGGGCCATATCTCATAAAGTTTATGCTTTGGGATGGGTGGCGATGATCTCCTCGAAGGCGTCGAGGACCGTCTCCAGATCTTCGCGGGCCAGGAGGTAAGTGCTCAACTTGAACTGTCTTGTGAGGCCCGGCTTTATACCGAATATCTTTCTCTTTTTAAGCTCCCTATAGAGGAAGTAGCGCCCCTTCTTTGCGGTTTGAGAAATTTCGTAGAGGACTTCGGACTTGAAGAACATGAGGTCGTGGTTGTGGGGCCGGTCACCCATTAGGATCATGCCGAGCTTTTCCATCTCGTTTGCGAACCAGCGGGCCTTCTCGACCTCTTCGCCCCAGTGCTTCGTCCTCTCGACGACGTGAGGAAAGCTCGCCATCATCGTCAAAACCCCTGCACCCCGGAGGGTGCAGCCCAGCATCTCAAGCTCTTTATTGGGCACGAGCTTCGATCTTCGAAATATCCTCGACCCCAGCTCCTCAGACGCGCCGAGGACCCCTATCGGACCCGAAGACGCCATCGACTTGTGACCGCTCCCGATGATCACGTCTGCACCAAGGCTTTTCGCGCGAATCGGCATCCTCCCCACCGAGTAGGCGCCGTTGAGCATCAGGGGCACCTCCTCGCGATGGCATATATCTGAGACGGCCTTTGCGTCCACCAGGTTGCCGTAGTTTCCGTCCGGGTAGGTGAGAACCGCCATCCCAACCTTCTCGCCACGGCCTTTCGCCCTCTCAATCGCCTCTTCGTAACCTTTCGGGTCTACCCTGTAATCGGGCTTTTCGCTGACGGAGACCAGCTCTACCTTCAGGCCTGCGAGCTCTGCGGCCAGGAGGGTGGTGTAGTGGGCGTTTCCGTCGGCCACCACCGTCTCTCCCCTCTCGCAGAGGGCGTGCATGCCAGCGAACATCCCCTCCCTCGCCCCGTGGGTTATCCTGACCTGGTCGACCTCCAGAAACTCGGGGAGGGCCTGGTGGACGAACTCTTTGATGGGGGGGTTTTGGATTTGTTCCAGGGATCCAGTGCAAAAGTCGCAGACTGAGTAGCCGTCAGCCCACTCCAGAATCGCCTCTCTCGCCTCGGGGGTGAGAACGCCCCCTCGCTGGAGGGGGTCGATGTTTATGGCCCCCGCGGTGCCCCTCTTCAGGCAGGTGAACTTATCGAGATTGTCAAGCATTCCTGCTGAATTTGAGCCCGTCTACGGTATAATTCTTGCCCTGGATCGGATGAGATCGGCCCTGGAGAAAAAGTGATATATCTTCTTGCAAGACCGGATCATGATGTCAACTGTCATCGGCCACCGCGGTGCCAGATCTATCGCCCCCGAAAACACCCTGGAGTCGATCCGCGCAGCCAAAAAGTGCGGCGCCGACTACGTGGAGGTGGACGTCCGGCTCTCGAAAGACGGCTATCTGGTGGTCATCCACGACGAGGCCGTCGACCGGACCACCAACGGCACGGGCAGGGTGGAGGTGATGACCCTGGAAGAGATCAAGCTTCTGGACGCAGGGATGGGGGAGAGGGTTCCAACCCTCACCGAGGCGGTCGCCCTCGTCGAGGAGCTGGACCTTGGGATCGTGATCGAGATGAAAGAGGAGGGGCTCGAAGATCTCGTGGTCCAGGAGCTTGAAGGACGAAGGGCGATCGTCACCTCCTTTCGCCACGCCTCGGTTCGCGAGATCAAGGAGCTGACCGACATCAAGACAGGGATCATCATCTCGTCGCTTCCCATAAAACCGGTGGATCTGGCCCTCTGGGCGGAGGCCGACTCCATATTCCCGAGGATCACAAACCCCAACCTCTTTAAGAAGGCCCATCGGGCGGGGTTAGAGGTCTACCCCTGGACGATAAACGATCCTGATCAGGTCCGCTGGCTGAAGCGGCTGGGGGCCGACGGCCTGGTCACCGACAATCCCTGCGGGATCCGAGCTGCCGCCGACGAGCCCGTCACCAACGTGAAAGCCGGCGAGTGCCAGTACTACCCCTGTCATCATTTCGAGGGGCAGGACTGCACTCACTGTTTCTGTCCCCTCTACCCCTGCAAAGACCCAGAACTCGGCAAATTCATCAAGACGAAACGGGGCAAGAGGCTCTGGAGCTGCGTCGACTGCACCCTAGTCCACAGGCCGACGGTTGCCCGATACCTCAGCGAGCATCCCGAAGCATCGACAGAGGAGCTGAAGAAGGCGGATCGAGAAGGGGCCAGTGACGAATGAAATACGCGCATGGTGTCCCTTATTGTAGATTGAAACCCTCTCAGGCGTCCACAGCGCCATCGGCCCGTTAGACGGAAAGATTTATGCACGTCCGGTGTATAAGGGCCAGATTATGAGAAAGACTCTAGCATTAATGGTTGCAACTCTTGCCCTATTACAGGCTTGGTCTGCGATAGGACAGGAGATGCAAGACACACTCAGCCTTGATTCAGAGGTGGACGCCCCCGCGGCCCTCACCAACTTCCTGAACAACTCGGATAACGGTTCGGATAACGTAACCGAGCCCGTGGACCTTGTCGACGATAACCGCTCGACCACCAGCAGCCAGGACGCGTTCCTCGACCTGCCCGTCAACAATAGCCTGATCGACACCAACCTCTCAACGACCGCCAGCCAGGGAGCGTTCCTAGACCTGGACGTCAACGAGAGCCTGATCGACACCACCGCCCCCGGGACCGACACTCAGCTGGAGTTCCTGTTGGGCCAGACGGTTGCGGCGCCTACGCCCTTCTACCAGAAAGGTCAAATGATGGGCAGCGGCGGGTCCGAGGAGACATCAGCCGACCAGCCACCAGCCTTCTTCAAGAAGCACCAGATGATGGGCACGTGATCGGGTCGCAGAAGTCAACACCAGACCGACTCCAGATGACTTCGCTCTCCACTCAGAACCCTGACCTTGTCCTCCTTTGACAAGGTCTTGGGAAATTTCTTGTCGTCCAGCTCCAGGGTCAGAGGCCCCCCGTATCCAGCATCTCGGAGAGCCGTCAGAACCCGGTCTATCGATCCGTCGCTTGGTGGAAGGTGTCGAACCCCGTTCCTGGTGGCGCTGACGTGGACGTTCAAAATGCGATCTTTCAGGGTCTCGATGAAGGCGATGGCCCTGGAAAGGGGGGGCGTTGCGTGGGATATGTCCAGGGTCATGCCGAGGGACAGCTCGCCCAGAAATTGATTCATCTCCTCAGGGTCCGCGCAGATGTTCCAAGGTGCAGGTTCCAAGTTCTCCAAAGCAAGAAGTACCCCCCTTTCCTCTGCTCGATCCAGGCAGGCGTCCAGATAGCGGCGGAGCTTCTGACGCTCCGCCTCTCTAGCTGGGCGCTTCGCCGTCCTCTTGCCAGGGTGGATTGTCACAACCTCTGCACCCAGAAATTCCGCCAGGTCGATGGCCCGGAGAGACACCGTGATCGTCGCCTGGCAGACGAGATCGTTGTAGGAGGAGGGGTTGAGGTCCATGACGGGGGCGTGAAGGGTCGTTATTCGCCCTTCTAGCTCTCTATTGATCTCTTCAGCCTGCTCTTCTCGTCTTCCCCCCTCCCAGTACCAGGGGGTCTCAGCCCAGAACTCGATCTCCTCGAGGCCGGCCTCGGCGATGACATCGGCCATGCCCTCGGGGTCCAGATCCCAGAGGAACATGGAGGATACCGATACCCTCGCCACCTTTCACCGCCCCAGGTCTTCTATCAGCCTCTCGATCCTCGAAAGCCGCTCCATCTGGACCTGCATCCTTCGGAGCAGTACCGGAGGCGTCTCGGCGGTGGCGGTGCACTGGTCGGTCCAACCATCGACGTCTCTTACGACGTTCTGAACCATCTTCTCAAACTCCATCGTGAGCTTCCCCTCCACTCGCAGCTGCTCGACTCCGTCGCTTATCGCCTCCTGGATCTGGACGATGTTCAAAAGCACCAGGTTAAGCTCCGCCTCTATTCTGGCCTGATCCAACTTTCGTCCTCCTGCATTTCCGTCTGATCGAAAGCGTTTTGGTCGCAGGAACGCCGCCCGGTTCTCTTTTCGTCCTCTGGCTTCAAGACCATTTCTTCCTCGCTCGGCGACGAGGGAAGATGGTGATTTTTGATGCCGCTTTCAGCTCGACCCCAGCTTCACTATAGCCTCTGCCAGGTCACCACCGGACTCTTTGAGAGCCGCCTTCGCCTCCTCCGGGCTGCATCCGGTCTGAGCCACCACCAGGTCTACGTCGGAGTCGGGTATCGAGACCTCCCGGGACCTCTCCTGAGCGGTGCCCACCACCTGGTACGACCTGTTGCCCTGGGCATCCATCACCGTGACCGATGCGTCCAAAAAGAAGATCTCCCGGTCCCCCGTCCTGATTATCACCTCTTCAACGCCCTCGATCTCCTCGATGTTGATGCCCATCTGTTTCATCATCTGCTTCATCTTCTTGGGGCTTACCCCCTTGCCACCGATGCCTGGGAACATGCTCTAACCAAGGTGTGCCATCTTTAGTAAATCTATCTGTGGCCCCTCAATTTCGTCGGCAGCCCCATCTTATGCCACGGTCCATTACAAGATCCAACATTCGGACCTTCAAATGAGATAAGACTGGAATTTCAGCGCAGTTGGCTGAAAAAAAATCAATTTATCGTCGGGAAAAGATTGGTTTTATAAGCAATCATCATGTTTAATCATAAATATCATTATTTTTAATGGAAACGGATATATGCGATCCGGTATCAAAAGGTCCTGTCGAATTTTTCGGCCTGTAAGGTAAATAGGAGGGAATAGATATGGCAGCAGAAACGGGTGGAAGGGTGAAGGACATAATGCACCTTGGACCCTTGGACATAAGAGATACGACTTCAAACCCGGCGCCTCTCGGTCTGATGGGCTTCGGCATGACGACGGTGCTCTTGAACATGCACAACGCTGGCTGGTTCGGGCTCGGCTCCATGATCCTGGCCATGGGATTGTTTTACGGCGGCATCGCTCAGATCATCGCTGGGGTAATGGAGTGGAAGAAGGGAAACACCTTCGGCACCACGGCCTTTACTTCTTATGGGCTTTTCTGGCTTACGCTGGTATTCTTGTTATTGATGCCCAAATATGGATGGTGGGATGCCCCTGAGAACAACGCGCTGATCGCCTACTTCTTCATGTGGGGGCTCTTCACCTTCTACATGTTCATAGGCACCCTGAAGCTCAACAGGATCTTGCAGATCGTCTTCCTCACGCTGACGATCCTCTTCTTCCTGCTGGCCATAAGGGATTACACCGGCAGCGCCACCATCGCCATGATCACGGGTTATGAGGGCATATTCTGCGGCTTCACCGCCATATACGCCGCATGCGCCCAGGTGCTCAACGAAGTCTACGGCAGGACCGTTCTGCCTATAGGGCCGGTCAAGTAGCTGGATCGAGTCTGAGATGAATCGAACGGCTTCAAACCTGCTGATCGACATCATCTCTTTTTTTGCTTTTTTGGCGTCGACGGCATCGGGCCTGGTTCTCTGGCAGATTTTGCCGAGCGGAGGGTACGGGTTTGGTGGCGGCCGGGCGGTCGTTGCTGAGCAGCTATTTTTGGGCCTGTCCCGTCAGGACTGGCTAAACCTCCACAACCGGACCAGCCTTCTGCTGGCGGGCATGATAGTCCTGCACATCGCCCTTCACGGGCACTGAATCAGGAATTTTGGCAAGATAGTTAGAAGATTTCCGTGAATGCATGTGGTTCTGGCCTTCGAACGGAAGTTCGATGATCTTCCCAGAGCCACCTGATCTGGAACCCGGCCCTTTGAAGGGAGATCGTCACGTATCACTACCAAAGAACTTTATACACTGCCGACCCTTATGATTAGTGGTGTATAGATCATGATGCATTCTGGTGACAGAATTAAGGGCGGGGATATGCCGACCGACCTGATCGAGAAGGTCGACGGCCTGTTGGATCAGTTCATGGAGATCGTGAACAACCTGGTGGAGGAGCGAAAGATCCAGAGGGGTATAGTCCGGAGCCAGAACCCCAGCAGCATCGTGGCGGTTTTGGACAAGGCAACGCTCTACATACTGGCTCAGCACCATGCTGGAGCCCTATCCACCATGTACACCCACCATCCCGATATGCAGATCTCCGAGCAGAAGGCCATGAGCAGCGCCCGGTGGGAGTTCGGGTATGAAGACCCCTACATGATCGTATTTCCCGCCGTGGTCCTCGACGAAAGCGAGAGGGGGAGGCGCGACATACTCCGGGTGATCGCCCTTGCTCACGTTGAGGCCGAGGTTCAGAGGGCCATAAACCTCATGAGCTTAATGCAGATCAAGCCTCTATTCGGTCACGCCTCTTACATCGTGGACGATCGGACGGCTTCGGTCCTGGTCCCCCTCACAGACGAGGGTGACGACCTCTACGATGAGGCGGTAAAGCCCGCCTTGGAGCGGACAGGCCTCATCCCCCGGAGGGCCGTCGAGTTCGACGACGACGAGGATAAGCTAAAAGCGATCTGGAGGGACATATGCAGGTCCAGGATGGTGGTGGTGGACCTGACGGGCGCCGACCCTCTGGTGATGTACGAGCTCGGGATCGCCCACACCGTCGGAAAAGAGTCTCTCGTCCTCTGCAAGCGCGGCCATTGCCCCAAATTCCCCTCAAAGCTGATCCAGGCCAACTTCCTTGAGTACGATGAGGGCGAGGACGGCATGGTCGAGCTGAGGGCGAAGATGGCCGAAGCACTTCAACAGATGATGAACCCGGTCATGGGCTCAGATTGAGCAAACGGGGAAAAAAAGAATTTGGGCGCGGCAGTTATTGCTATCGCGCCCCCCGCCATTTTCGTCTGAGTTCATCCCCTCGAAGAGATCTAGCAGGACTTCTCCTTCAGGAGGTAGACCTTTGCGAATTCGGTGTTAACCTTCACCACCTCGTCGTTGAAGCCTTTCAGGTTCTCGGGAATCGGGCCCAGGCTCTCGGCCTTATCCTGGGAGTCTATCACCGAGCCCGGCGGAACGAAGCTTCCGTCCTTCAATTTTACGCCCACCACCAGGGCCAAATGACCTACGAAGCATTTCTTTCCCAGGGTCGAGGCGTGGACGACGGCGTTGAAGCCCACGAAGCTCTCGTCCCCGATATCGAGGGGGCCGTGGACCACCGCGCCGTGGGCGATGCTCACCTTTCGTCCCAGCCTTATGCTGCTTTCCTCAAGGCCGTGGAAGACCGCGCCGTCCTGGACGTTGCACTCGTCCCCGATCGTTATCGGCGTTGCCTCGTCGGCCCTCACCGAGGCACCTGGGGCGACGTAAACGCTCTCTCCGATCCTGACGTCTCCTATGACCGTTGCAGCCTCGTCGACGTAAGCCGTGCTGGCGATGGTAGGCATCGATTCGACATTGTTCCAGGAAGTTCTGGGATTGGCTCTGATCATCCAAACTCACCGACATCTAACATACCTTCTGAGATAAAAGGCATTATCATCAAAAAACGTGGTTGTTTTCTTAATGCGACCTGGTATAAATACGACAGGGGCAAACTAAATAATATAAATTTTTAATCATCTTAATATCTCTGTGAGATGTTAAAACGGTAATATCCCTCTAATGGCAATATCATCGGGTTTGTGGGGGGCCCTCAAAAAGTCGATATTTGATATGCATAATGTATAATCGGGATAATTGGCGGTAATTTTAAATAGATGCGAAGCACCTAAAAACTAGTTCGTTAAATCTTTGTAACGATATCCTCTGGGAGGGAGAATAGATCTAGCTTGAATTTTATCCAGCGGGCATATAATATCCAAAACTGGATAAAAATATTAGTTATCCTTGCGTTTCGGATGTGAAACCTATGAGTGATGATGTGAAGATCTATGGTATGGAGCCTGAAAAGGGGAGATGGCTGCTCGTATTTTTGGGCATGGTTATCAACTTATGCCTCGGCAGCATTTACTCTTGGAGCGTCTTCGTAAAGCCTTTGACTGATTACTTCACCGGCATCGGAGTGCCGGTCACCACCAGCCAGGTGCTGATGCCCTTCTCGGTGTTTTTGGGAGCGTTCGCAGTAGCCATGGTCCTGACCGGAAAGTACATCGAGGTTTATGGACCGCGAAAGGTCACCCTGGTGGGTGGAATTTTAACAGGTCTTGGGTGGTTTTTGGCATCCATGGCCACTTCCGTGAGTTGGCTTTACGTGGCTTACGGGATCATAGGCGGCATTGGGGTCGGGATTGCCTACGGTTGTCCTGTCGCTGTATCTGCGAGATGGTTCCCGGACAAGCGCGGCCTTGCCGTCGGCCTGACGGTTCTGGGGTTCGGCTTTTCGGCATTGTTGACCGCAAACATCGCTGGGTATCTGATCGGCACCACCGGTGTCATGAACACCTTCAGGGTCTTCGGGATAGCCTTCGTCATAATAATCGCCATCCTTTCGATGCCCCTCAGCTTCCCACCTTCGGGCTGGACGCCCCGTGGCTGGACTCCACCTGCACCCAAACCAGGAGCCCACGTGACCTGCGAATGTAACCGCGGAGAGATGCTGAAGACAAAGGGGTTCTACGGGCTGTGGATCTGTTACTTCATAGGCTGTCTTGCCGGTCTTATGGCCATATCCATATCCAAACCTGTGGGCACCGAGATTGTCCAGATCGAGGCGGGTCTCGCCACATTCCTGGTGGGCTTCTTCGCGATATTCAACGGTGGTGGCCGGCCGGTATTCGGCACCCTCACAGACAAGCTCACCCCCAGGAACGCGGCGATGGTCTCTTTCGTATTGATCGCGCTGGCTTCGGTTATGATGATGATGTTTGCAGCTCCTGGGAGCACCGGAACCTACGTCTACATCATCAGCTTCGCCCTCCTCTGGGGTTGCCTGGGCGGTTGGCTGGCGATAGCACCCACCTCCACAGCGAGCTTCTTTGGGACCTGCGACTATCCCCGTTGCTACGGCATGGTCTTCCTAGCCTACGGCGCAGGAGCGATAGTTGGACCTAGGCTCGCGGGATATGTCAGAGATGCCACCGGCAGCTACGTCGGAGTATTCCAGTATGTTGTGGCCTTTGCCATCCTGGGGATCATAGTCGCCTTCCTCCTGATGAAGCCCCCAGTGGCGAAGGAATGAACTTTTTGATCAAAAGAACCGGAGGTGATAGATACAGGCCGATGGCTGGAGCATCCAGGGGAATGGCGACGGACGGTGCCGCTCTTCTCCTGGGTCTTCCAGTTTGGATCGGGATGTGATGTTGTTGATGTAGATTTTTATTCGGCTTCGTTTCTCTGGTCAGATGGGAGGTCCTCATCGACCTATCTCGTCTCTTTTCTCGATCACGGCCATACATATTAAATAAAACCCTGGCGTACTCTCATCTGATGTTCAAGCTCGGAGAATATGACGAGGGCGAGGCCGCGGATATCGCAGCATATCTCAAAGAGGCCGGCGTGAGGGTTGAACTTAAGCCGTCGATCTCCGCCTTCATGGAGAGCGCAGCCTACATGGAGGGGAGGGCGAGCGAGCTGCGGGAACGGGTTGGGGATTTCGAGGCTTACGATCGGTATATTGAAGCTTTGAAGGCGACCCTCGCCGAGGACGCAAAGGCCGAGGACTTCGCAGAACGATATATGTCGATTCTGGACCCGTCCTGGAAGGAGAAGAAGAGTGAGATGGCCGGGTTCCTGGAAGACGGGTCGGCCATCTCGGATGAGGGGGCCGGTTCGCCTGAGGAGATGATGGAACAGGCAGCCGACCTTTTGGAGAAGCTCGAAGCCCTCCAATTTTTGGATGCGGCCCTTGAACTCAATGAGATCGAGGTTGAGGGCGATCCCAGAGGCGAGCTCGGGGACGATCCGTTGCTCAGGATTCCGATAGATCCCGACGAGTACGACGAGTACGACCCAGACGACGAGCTGATTAAATCCATCCTGGCGGTCCGTCTAGATAAGCGGGTCGAAGTCCGCCTGGACGAGATGACGACGCCTCTGGCCAAAGATGTGGATGACGAATTCTTGGACGAGCACGCCGAAGAGTACTACAAGATCTGCTCCATAGGCATGACGATCGAGAGGCTCCTTTTTCCGCCAGGTGATTCGAATAAGATCGATCTCGACGAGTTCAGTGAGATCCTAGCCTTCGAAGAGGATATGGAGGATTTCGTCATGATGGTGGACGGAACGGCCGTGGCCGAGGATATCGCCCGGGTTTTGAAGAAGGAGGGGGTAATCAAGATCAAGGGCGATAAGATCACATGGAAGAAGTGAGGAACTCAAAGAAAGGCGGCGATTCTCCATCACAAAAAAGTCACCCCCAAAAACCCAGCGAAACCCCTCCCCTGAAGAGAAGCTGGCCGAGGCAAAAAGGCTCTGCCACATCCATTGCGCCAAAGAGTGCGTCGACCAGAAGCGAAAGGGCCTCCACCAGAAGCTTCTTGAAATGAGGCCTCACTGGTCGGTTTTGAGGCGCGAAGAGCAGTTCAGGACCATCGACCATGGCGAGAACGAGCCCTTCGACATCGCCATACCCCTGCCCGCCAAAGACCGAAAGGATCCTGAGAATACCTCAGCAGGTGTCGACCTCTTCTGGGAGAGGTTCAGGTGCACGGAGTGCGGCAGGTGTTGTTATTCGCCGGGCGCGGGCCTCTACCTGGAAAAAGAGGACATGGAGCGGATCTGCCAGCACCTCGGCTGGTCGATGAAGAGGCTGAAGAGCCTCTGCAGGCGCGACAAG
>JBFESM010000022.1:0-15487 GCA_041548445.1 Methanothrix sp.
AAACGCCGCCAGATAACCGGGGGGGTGGAGTTTATACGGACCTTGAAGAGTACGCCAAATTCGCCAGCGTCAACCCCGTCGGCTACGTCGCGACGGCCGAGGGGGACCGGCCCCATGTCAGGGCCTTTCTGATGTGGTTTGCCGACGACGACGGTTTTTTACTTCCACACCGGCGAGCATAAGAAGGTCTGCCAGCAGCTCCGGAAAAATCCGAAGGTCGAGGTCTGCTTCTCAGCCCCGACCCACGATAAGACGATGAGGGTCGCGGGAGAGGTCGAGTTTCTCGACGACTCCGCCCTGAAGGCCCGGCTAATCGAGGAGAGGCCCTTCCTCAAGGCGATAGTCAAAGGCCCCGAGGACTCGGCCCTTGTCAGAAAGACGAAAATCTTTATGCTTCGACTTAATAAGCGGACCATTTTCACGAGAGTCAAACTGGTGGCGTCGCACCCCGCAGCGGGGGGGTATTGTTACGAAAATAGGTCTGTACATCTACCTATTTTCATTATCATGGGTGGCCCTTAGGGCCACGAACGTTTTGATAAAAATAAAAACCTACGACCTTCAGGCCAGTTATTTAGGAATTATATTTATATAAATTATAAAATTTTTTGTTTATGCATTGTATATGTATCAGTTATGCTTAGGCGATGATCGAGTTTATGTGGATATTAGAGTCTAAATCAAATACTATAAACCATAACTTTGATATTATTACTCTGATATACACATTATTTGTACCGGAATCTAATTAAAGTATAAGGAGATGACTTAGGTAATATGGCAGAAAATGATTGGAAAGATGGATGGCTCGGAGACATCTATGTGCTACCCAAGGGGACACTGGTGATCCCTTCAGGTACAAAGAAGCTTGTAGGTCAGGAGAGAGAGTATGCAAATGCCGAAGGAGAATATATGACAAGGGATAAATACAAGCAATGGTCCAAGGACCTAATTGGTAAAGAGGTTGATCCAGCTTGCGCTTTGTTTAAGGAAATGGGACGCAAGCCTATACCACCCGACGTTGACATAAGTTCTTGCCCATAAAAAAAGCGCGATTTTCGCTGAAGTCGTCCCAAAACTCCGAGAAGTGAGTTCTCTAGTTTTGGGATCGACCTACCAATAAGGAAAAAGAGGAAAAGAGGGAAAAGTCGGCCAGGATCGAAAACCAGAGATCAGATCTCCAGCACCTTCGAGATCTTCCCCCTCCGGGCCTTGACGTCCTCAGGGGGTGAGGACGTCGATCGACCCTCGCTCCGGAAGCTCCCGCCGGTCTCGCCGAGCCTCTTCTCGATCCAGCCCTCCATCTCCAGAGTTACGCTTACGGGCTTCGAAACCTGGAGCTATTTGACAAAATGATATGCCGACATAATTGTTATATAAAAACATTTCTACTCACATCATTATAAACATATACCTTTTTAAATATGGATCACAATTCATCATACCATGCCGCCACCAGTTAGAATATCCGACCTCTCTCTCTACCTCCGATGCCCAAGGCTCGTCTACTTTCAGGCGATGGGACGCGCAGTCTGGCCAGAATCTGAAAGCCCCACCAGGCTCCTTCTGAGGGAGATGGCCCTCTCCCTCTCCGAGTTCGAGCCGGATGGAGAGATCGACCTGGAAGCCTGGCTCCAGGATAATCTTGAGAGGGCTGAAGTTGAGCTTCCAACAATCTTTCGCGATGAGATCAACCCTCACGACCTTCTGGCCGCAGCCGAGGATATCCGCGAGACGGTGCCAGAGATCGCCTCGAAGCTATTGCTGAAGCTCGACCTTATAACCCCCAGCGAGGTCGAGATGGACCTCAGGTCTGATCGGCTCGGCCTCTCCGGAAGAATCGACCGGATCGTCGCAAGAGAGGCAAAGGATGGGAGGAAAGGGCAGGTCTCGATCCCCTCGATGATAAAGACCGACAATCCTCCGGAGACTGGGATCTGGCGGAGCGACCGGCTTCGTTTGACAGGGTACGCCATGCTCCTCGAAGACGACCTGGATAGAAGGGTCGATTTGGGCATCGTCGAGTACCCGCGGGCTGGCGAGGTCCGCGAGGTCGAGATCAGAAGCTCCGACCGGAGGAGGGTTCTTCGGATCAGAGATCGGGTCAGAATTATTCAGGGCGGAAAGCTTCCCGATCGGCCGAAAGGGGTCCCTTGTGAGCGGTGTCCCGTCCTCGACGCTTGCGAGACAAGGCAGACCCTCGCCTCCAAGTTCTTCTGATCCAGAAGCGTTATATTCCAAAGCAGCGGAAGGTGCGGACATGTTCAAGAAGAGGCACGTGCTCTCGATGCGGGAGTTCTCGCGCGACGAGATCGACTCCGTCCTCGACATGGCCGAGTCCCTGGAGCCCTACGCCCGCGGCGGGAAGTGCGAGGCCCTCTCCGGAAAGATCCTGGCCCTTCTCTTCTTCGAGCCGAGCACCCGAACCCGGCTCTCCTTCGAGACGGCGATGATGCGCCTGGGCGGCAAAACCCTGAGCCTCGGCCCCGCCGAGGGGAGCGCCATCGCCAAGGGCGAGTCCCTGGCCGACACCATCCGTGTGATAGGCGCCTACGCCGACGCCCTTGTCATCCGCCACCCCAAAGAGGGCTCGGCCCGCCTGGCATCCCAGTTCTCGCCTGTACCCGTCCTGAACGCTGGCGATGGCGCGGGCCACCACCCCACACAGACACTCCTCGACCTCTACACGATAAGGAAGGAGAGCAGCCTCGACGACCTCAAGATCGCCCTCGTCGGCGACCTGAAGTACGGAAGAACCGTCCACTCTCTCGCCTACGCCCTCGCCCTCTACGGAGCCGACATAACCCTCGTCTCGCCCCCAACCCTCGAGATGCCAGCACCGATCAAGTCGGACCTGGCCGGGAAGGGGACGATGGTTCGCGAGACCCACAACCTGGACGAGGTGATCAGGGACGTGGACGTCCTCTACGTCACCAGGATCCAGAGGGAGAGGTTCCCGGACCCCTACGAGTACCAGAAGGTGGCCAAAAGCTACAGGATCGCTCCCGAAAACCTGGATGGAGCCCGAGAGGGGCTGATAATCATGCACCCGCTACCGAGGGTAGACGAGATCGCGCCCGAGGTGGACGAGACCGAACACGCCGTCTACTTCAAGCAGTCCTTCTACGGCGTGCCCGTGAGGATGGCCCTTCTCAAGATGTTGATGGGGGAATCGCCTTGAATGAGATTGAGATGAAGCTGAGGGTGACCCCCATCGGGAACGGGACGGTCATCGACCACATCCCCGCAGGCCAGGCCCTGAACGTCCTCAAGATCCTGGGGATCGACAGGACGACCGAGGCAACGATAAGCGTCCTGATGAACGTGACCAGCAAAAGGTCGGGCAAAAAAGACATCGTCAAGGTGGAGGACAGGGAGCTGGAAGAGGATGAGGTGAACAAGATCTCCCTCATCGCGCCCGGGGCGACGATCAACATCATCAGAAACCGCCAGGTCGTCGAGAAGTACACCGTCGACATGCCGGACATGATCGTGGGCGTTTTGAGGTGTCCGAACCCCTCCTGCATATCCAACACCAACGAGCCGATCAAGTCCCAGCTCCTCGTCAAGAGCAAAAACCCCGTGGTGCTGAGGTGCGTCTACTGCGAGCAGCCCATCACCGAGAAGATAGCAGACTACTTAATATAGAAGGCTGAAAGGCTGCAGAGCTAGTTATCCTTCCAAGGACGGAGTTCAAGATGACAGTAAAAGATGGCGATTTCATCAAGGTAGATTACACCGAGAGCGTCGACGGCCAGGTGATATCCACCACGAACCGGGATGTTGCAATGAATAACGACATCTACGAGGACGGGGTAGAGTACGGTCCCGCCCTGATCGTGGTCGGGTCGGGAGACGTGGTGGCGGGGTTCAAAGACGAGCTGATCGGAAAGGAGATCGGAAGCACTGGAAGCGTGGAAGTGCCCCCCGAAGAGGCCTACGGAGTTCGCGACCCCGAGAACGTCGAGCTCATATCCCTTACAAAGTTCAAGAAGGAGAGGCCCCAGATAGGGATGCGGGTCTCTGTGGACGGCAAGATGGGGACCCTCACCCGCGTAATCGGCAGGAAGGCGAGGATCGACTACAACCACGTTCTTGCCGACAAGACCGTCAAATACGACTACACCATCGCCGAGAGTATCGAGGACAGGCAGGAGAAGCTGGAGAACCTGATCAGGATCTTCGCCAAGATCGACCTCAAAGCCGAAATTCTGGAGGACGACGTCGCCGAGATCGATTCCCCCTGGGAGATGAGCTACTACAAGGAGTGGCCGATGATAAGGCGGGGCGTCGCCGAGATGGCGATGAGGCTCCTCGACCTCAAAGAGGTCCGCTACATCGAGAGCCACAAGCTCACCCCCACCGTCACCTCGCAGCTGGTGTCCCCACCGTCGAAGTCCGAGGAGGCAGAGGCAGGAGAGGCTCCGGCAGAGGAGACCTCTGGGAAAGAAGCTCCTGCGAAGACTCCCAACCCTGAAGAAGAGAGCTGAAATCTTCTCGCCCGCCCACCTCTGGCGGGCATCTTCCTCTTCTTTCTAGCAAACAGTTTTATAGGGCCGGGCCTATTTCAGGGCTCATGACGCAAGAATCATCTGCGTGGGATCGTTTTCTATAACATCGAAGCACTGCGTGGAGAAAAAGTTCGTATTTTCGACACCACCCTTCGTGATGGTGAGCAGACCCCCGGCGTCTCCCTGACCCCGGAGGAGAAGATCACCATCGCTCGGCAGCTCGACAAGCTCGGTGTGAACGTCATCGAAGCAGGTTTTCCAGTATCTTCCCGGGGCGATTTCGAGGCCGTAAAGAAGATCGCTGGCGAGGGGCTGAAGGCAGAGGTCTGCGGCCTTTCCAGGATCATAAGAAAGGATATCGACGCCTCCCTCGACGCTGGCGTCGACATGGTCCATGTCTTCGTCTCGACCTCGGACATCCAGATCCAACACACCATCAAAAAGAGCCGCCAGGAGATCATAAAGCAATCTGTGGAGGCCGTGGAGTACGTCAAGGACCACGGGAGGACCTGTCTCTTCTCGGCGATGGACGCCACCAGAACGCCCCTTCCCTTCCTGAAGGAGATCTTCGGGGCGGTAGAGGAGGTCGGCTGCGACATAATCAACATCCCCGACACGGTCGGTGTCGCGATTCCGACGAACTTCTACATGCTCGTAAAGGAGATCTGCGACGGCACAAAGGATATGGTCGTCGACGTCCACTGCCACAACGACTTCGGCCTCGCCGTCGCCAACAGCCTTGCAGCCTTCGAGGCTGGGGCGAGGGAAGTCCAGGTGGCAGCCAACGGCCTCGGAGAGAGGGCCGGAAACGCGAACCTCGCCGAGACTGTGATGTGCCTTCACTCAATGTACGGGGCAGAGACCTCCATCAAAACCCCTTATCTCGTCGAGACCGCAAAGCTCGTCGAGCGCCTCTCTGAGGTGAGGATATCGAGGACCGCGCCGATCGTCGGCGAGAACGCCTTCGCCCACGAGAGCGGTATCCACAGCCACGGCGTTTTGGAGCGGACCGACACCTTCGAGCCTGGCATAATGACGCCGGAGATGGTGGGTCACAGGAGACGGATCGTCCTTGGAAAGCACACGGGAAAGCACGCCGTCAAGCAGTCGCTTGAGGAGATGGGATACGCTCCCAACGAGAGCCAGCTCCAGGAGATCCTGGACAGGGTCAAGGACCTCGGAGACAAGGGCAAATGCGTTACGAACGCCGACCTCCAGACGATCGCCGAGGTTGTCATCGGAGAGCTGGCCAAGGAGAAGCAGGCCGTCATCTTAAAGGAGCTGGCGGTGATGACAGGAAACACCCTCACATCGACGGCCACGGTCCGGGCCACAGTCAGGGGCGAAGAACGGGTTCTCGCCGACATCGGCGTTGGTCCCGTCGACGCAGCCCTTAAGGCTGTCCGGGGAATCCTCGGGGATGAGACCGCCGTCAAGATCAGCGACTTTCGGATCGAGGCGATAACGGGCGGGTCCGACGCCCTCGCCGAGGTGGTGATCGGCGTTGAGAACAGCCGCCTCGGAAGGAAGGTGACGGCCCGGTCCGCAAGAGAGGACATCGTTATGGCCTCCGTGGAGGCGCTTATCAACGCCATAAATAGACTGATGTTGCTGGAGGAAGAAGCAAATTGAGCGATGCAAAATACGAGGTGACAGACACCCACTGTCACCTCGACTTCAAGAACTTCAACAAGGATAGAGACGAGGTGATCCAAAGGGCCCTAAAGGCAGGGGTTACGACGATGATCAACTCCGGGATCGACCTCAAGACCAACAGGAAAACTCTCGAACTCGCACGAAAGTACGATTTTATTCACGCAACCCTAGGCCTCAACCCGAATAGCCTCGGCGAGATGACCGACGAGGAGGTTGATGCCACCCTCGACCAGATCAGGGCTCACGCAAAGGAGATCGTCGGCGTCGGCGAGGCGGGCCTTGACTACTACCGATGCCCCGACCAGAAAGGACAAGATCGGCAAAGAGAGGTCTTTCGAAAGGTTGTGGATTTGTCGAGGGAGCTAAACCTCCCCCAGGTGATCCACGCAAGGCTCGCAGAGGACGAGGCCTTCGAGATGGTGAAAGATCTGAATAAGGTCGTCTTTCACTGCTACAGCGGGACCGTGGGGACGATGAGAAACGCCGTAGATCGGGGTTTTTACATATCCCTTGCCACGGTCGTCTGCAAGTCTGCCCAACACCAGGTTCTGGCAAGACAAGTTCCCCTGGACCGACTTCTGATCGAGACCGACAGCCCCTTTCTCTCGCCAAAAGCGGGGAGAAACGAGCCAGCACACGTTCTGGAAGGTCTGAACTTGATCGCCAAGATCAAGGACCTTCCGCCTGAAGATGTGGCAAAAGCCACCACCACGAACGCGAGAAGGATATATAAACTCTGAGCGGGAACCGGAAGCTCCCGCACCTTCACGTTCTCTCTGATTCTAATCCTGTCGGCGTCTGATCCGACACCACTAGTTCGTTCTTCTGGCCTCTTTCGTCGACGTAAGACGGAAAATTATATCAGATCGATGCGAAAACCACTATTCACGTAAGATGGACCAGTGATCCGATGCCGATACACTTCGAACACATCATGAAATATCTGGGCTCCAAGAAGGAGAAGGGCAGAAAGAAGATCGGCCTCCTGGTTGACGGGCCCAACATGCTCCGAAAGGAGTTCCAGATCGACCTGGAGGAGATCAGAGACATTCTGAAGGACTACGGCGACATCAAAGTGGGACGTGTATTTCTCAACCAGTACGCCTCCGAAAAGCTGGTGGAAGCTGTGGAAAACCAGGGGTTCGAGCCTGTGATCTGCACAAGCGACGTCGACGTGAAACTGGCGGTGGAGGCGGTGGACATGATCTACAGCCCAATCATAGACACCATCGCTCTCGTCACGAGGGACGCCGACTTCAAGCCGGTCCTTCTCAAGGCGATGGAGCACGGAAAGGAGACGGTGATCTTCGGCGCAGAGCCGGGCTTCTCCGTCGCCCTGAAGAACTCCGCCGATTACGTGATCGTTCTTCGGAACGGAGAGTACGTGGTGGAATGATTCAGGTCGCCAGCATCTATTTGTAGGTCCTCTTCCAGAGGAAAGGGCCAAAGGTAGAAGTTCTGGTAAGGTGAGATCAAGTTGAAAGACTTCTTCGGTAGGTCGGGACGAATCTGGGCCAGAAGGCTTTCGCTTCAGGCCGGATGGCAGAGGGAAGGCGATCGCGACGATCGCTGGAACGACCCCGATCCCTGGAACGACGATCGGTTTTCGCCTTCCGGAGGTTTCAGACTTCCTCTGACGTATTCGGGCATGATTCTGGTCATCTGCGTCCTCCTCTTCTTCGTCAGGTACATTGCGCCAGTCTTCACCTTCAACTACCTGGCCTTAAACCCGGCCTTCGTCGCAGCCCGACCCTGGACCCTCATAACCCACATGTTCGTTCACGGCAATATCTCCCACCTGCTGGTCAACATGATCGTCCTATTCTTCTTTGGAACGGAGCTCGAGCGGAGGGTTGGCGAGTCGATGTTCCTCCAGATATTCATCATCTCGGGCCTTGTCGCAGCCATCGGCCAGATGGCGGTGGTGCCCACCGGCTACATGATGGGAGCAAGCGGCGCCCTCTTCGGCGTGATGGGCTGCCTCGCCGTGATCGCCCCAGAGATCACGGTATTGATATACTTCGTGATACCCCTCAGCATAAGGGCTGCGATAGTCCTCTTTGCGGTGCTCGATTTCGCCATGATGGGGTCAGCAGATAACATAGCCCACATGGCCCACATAACAGGCCTTCTCGCGGGTCTTGCTTATGGCGGCATGCTGAGAGATCGATACCGTTACAGGTACCGTTAAGCTCTTGTGGGGTGGGCGAAAAGCTGACCTGAATGGTTTCAGTCATTCGCGATTGCGAGGGCTTTGCCTCTTGAAAACGTGGTGGTAATCTGGGAGACGAGATCGGAATAATCGTGGGAGAGACGAGCGCCCACGAGTTCAAGTTTTTGATCGCTGATGAGGCGAGCCGGGGAAGTTACGTCAAGGTCAAAGACGGCTCAAAAGACTGGATCTTCGCCCAGGTGGTGGACGTGACCCGATCCAACGTCGCCTACAGCCTCAGCATGATCGATGAGGATAACCCCGAGGCAAAAGAGCGGGTTTTGGGCCTGGCCCGGGTGATCGGGGTGGCCTCAGGCGGAAAACTGCAGATGCCCACAAACCCACCTCGCCCCGGAGATTCGGTCCTGAGGGCCGACGCCGATCTGATAGAGAGGGCTCTGGGCCTCTCAAAGGGGAACCTCTACATCGGCCTTCTGGAGGGGCACGACCTGAAGGTGAAGCTCGAAGCCGATTCATTCGTCCAGAAGCACTGCAGCATCCTCGCCAAGACCGGGAGCGGAAAGTCCTACACCGCAGCGGTGGTCCTGGAAGAGCTTCTGGAGAAGGGCGTCGCCCTTCTGATAATAGATCCTCACGGCGAGTACGCCTCCATGAAGCAGAAGAACACCAAAGGGGAGTTCGCCAAGTACGACGTCAAGCCGACGGGCTATGACGTGACCGTCTACTCTCCCGCAAACCAGGTGGACGCCCCCCATGCCGACCGGTACTTCCGTTTCAACGGCAAAAACATGACCGCCCGGGAGATCTCGGCGATGCTCCCCGAGGACGTGACAAACAGCCAGAAAGGTGTCCTCTACGAGGCGATAAAGATCCTCGGATCCGATGGGGGGAACTACGATCTCGAGGACGTGATCGCCCAGGCCGAGAAGGATACGAGCAAGGCCAAGTGGGGGCTGATCGGCCATCTCGAAGCCCTGGCGGAGCTGGGCATATTTTCGGGCAAATCCACAGATCTCGGCGACCTTCTCCAGAGGGGGAAGGCCTCCGTCATCGAGATGACCGGAGTTCCGCCAGACCTCCAGGGGATGATCGTCGCTAAACTTCTTTCAGACTTATTCGAGGCGAGGAAGAGGGGTCTTGTCAACCCGGGCATGGTCGTCGTGGAGGAGGCCCATAACTACATCCCTGAAAGGGGCAGCGGAAAGGCCGCCAGCACCCCCGTTATTCGGACGATCGCAGCTGAAGGGAGGAAGTTCGGCCTAGGCCTTCTCGTCATAAGCCAGAGGCCCGCCAGGGTCGACAAGAACGTGATATCCCAGTGCAACACCCAGATCATCCTCCGGGTCACAAACCCCAACGACCTCCGGGCCCTGAGCAAGGGGATCGAGGGTATGAGCTCCGAGCTTGAGGAGGACATAAAGAGGCTCCCGCCGGGTACGGCGATGCTGGTGAGTAACGAGATCGAGCACCCCGTAACCGTCAAGATAAGGCCCAGGAAAAGCAGGCACGGCGGGGTCAGCACTCCGATCGTCGGCAGGGATAAGGCGAGGTCCGGGGCCAGGACCAGGGCCGGTAAAGGAGCCAAACCGACCAGCTCCCAGGCCAAAGGGGCAGAGACGAAGCCGGGTGCGGAGCCGAAATACGAGAAGAAAGAGGCAGGCGGTGGCTTTCTTCGGAAGATCCTGGGCAAGTGATATTTTTCATCAGTCCTGAATGCTGTTTTGATTCTGAATGCTGATATTTCTGAACGTCTGCATCTTCAGGAGATCGCCGACGGATTTCGCATCTTCAAAAGGAGGATCGACGCCATAAACGCCGCCATCGCCCCGAAGATGAATGTCGCCTCGGGGTTCATGTACTGCCAGAGGAAACCTGCCACAAGCCCCGAGGCGAGGGCAGAAACCCCGACAGCGCCGTAGTAGACACCAAGGCCCGTCCCCCTGATGTCTGCCTGGCAGAGGTCGGAGACGAAGGCCCGTTCCGCGCCGTCGACGATGGCGAAGACGAGGCCGTAGAGGGTGAAGAGGAGGACCAGAACCGGCGCCGAGGAGACGAGGGCGAAGCCCGAGGAGACCAGGGCAAAGAGAACATAGCCGACGGTTAGGACCTTCTTTCTTCCGACCCGGTCGGACCACGACCCGCTAGGGATCGAGAATAGGGTGTAAACGAGGTTGAAGAGGACGTAGAGGAGGAGGGGCGCGCCGATGGCCATCTTCCCAGAGAAGAACTCCTGGGCCCTCAGGATGAAGAACATGTAGCTGAAGTTGCCCAGGGCGAAGAGGGAGGCGATGGCGACGAAGGGGCCGAGGTCGGGCGATAGGTTGGAAAGGCCTGGACGAAGACAACTTACCGGAGACTTGCTCCTCTCCTTGACGGGGATCAGGGGAATGAGGGCAACGAAGGCGACGATCCCAGCCACGACGAAGATCATTCTGAAGTCCATTCCGTCCTGCCAGAGGAGGTAGGCGAGGACCGACCCGATGACGGCGCCCAGGGAGTCCAGGGCCCGGTGGACGCCAAAGCCTCTCCCCCGACCTTCCCGGGGCGCGGACTCGGCGATGATGGCATCCCGGGGCGCCGACCGTATCCCCTTTCCCGACCGCTCCAGAGTCTTGAGGACGAAGACCTGCTGCCAGGTCGTAGCCAAAGCGAGGAGGAGCTTTCCGACGGCAGAAATGCCGTAGCCTGCCGCGACGAGGGGCTTTCTTCTTTTCAGCTTGTCCGACCAGAGCCCCGAGAGGAGCTTGAGAAGGCTCGGAAGGCCGTCGGAAAGACCTCCGATCAGGCCGATGGCGACGCCTCCAGCGCCCAGAGACGATATGAAGAGAGGGAGAATCGGCTGGATTATCTCGCTGCTGGCGTCGTTGAGGAGGCTCACCAGGCCCAGGAGGTAGATGTTCCTCTTTTTGTCGTCACCTCGAGGGGCTTCGGTCATGGATAAGGTGTAAGCTGGAAGACGGCAACAAGGTTTCGGTCCGCTTTGATGTTATTATCCGGATCAAAGATTCACAAAGTTTGTTTATAGGATGGAATGGAAAATATCCGAAAAGAAAGACCGATCCAGCTTGTCTCAGATGTGGCCGAAGCGTGCACAACCGGGAAGCTATCGCAGCGGGCAATTCAGGGACGAAGCTATTGGAATTAGGTGAGCGGCAGGATGAAAGGTGATAGATCTCTGGTGGCGTTCTTGGCGTTGGCGGCGTTGCTTGCTGGCTTTGCCGCCGCCATCCCGCCTGGCGATCAGGTATTCGCCCTACTGGAGGGATCGGGGGGAGCCGAGTATCCGCCCAAGGTGCCGGTGGGTCCAGCCCTCCTGGAGATGGGCCTGATCCTTGCAGGAAACGGCATCGCCTCGAACTCCACCGCCGACCTTCCCCTCACCCTGATGGTGGAGAGGACGAGGCTGATCCGGCCACCTCACGCCAAAAAGCTCTTTGACGATCTGGAGAGGATCGATGCTTCCAGGGCCGGAGGGTCGATGGCTGATGATCCATCCGACTACAGGGGTCACATGCTCCTCTTCGAGAGGCCTTACCTCCTCGGCCAGATCGAGATTATCGGCGGGGAGAACGTCTCTGAGCTTGAGGCGAATGTACTGAAGACGACCGCCGGCGGTGGTGAGGAGATAGTCGGCCGACTCGTGATCAGGACGGAACGCAGGGACCGCGTCTGGGACGGGGAAGGGATCTTGTCCCTGGAAGACGGCATAGTCCATGGCGACTACGACGTCCTCCTCGAAATGACGCCTCAAGCTGAAACGAGGGCAGAGGTGTCCCAGATCACCGCAGGCCCACCACCAGACATGTCGAGGATCATATCGGCAGGTTCAGCTCCGTGACAAAGCTGATTTGTATGGATGTGATAAAATGAGACAAATTGACTTTCTCAAGCTCGCGGCATCTCTTGGGTCCTGTTATCTTGCGGCCTTAATCGGGTCGATCTTCACCACGCCGAACGTCCCCACATGGTACGCCGCCCTGGCGAAGCCCTTCTTCGCACCGCCCAACTGGGTCTTCGCCCCGGTATGGACCGCCATCTTCACCCTGATGGGGATTTCAGTCTATCTGGTCTGGAGGGAGGGTCCAACAGATCCGAGGGTCAAAGCCGCATTGGCGGTATTTGTCCTCCAGCTCGCCGTCAACGTATCCTGGTCGGCGGCCTTCTTCGGCCTTCGTTCCCCTCTGGCAGGCCTTGCGGTGATCGCCTTCCTCTGGGCTCTGATCGCCCTGAACATCCAGAAGTTCAGAGCAATTTCGAGGACTGCGGGAACGCTCCTTCTGCCCTACATAATCTGGGTGAGCTTCGCTGCGGTTCTTAATTTTGCGATCTGGAGGCTCAACCCCTGACCCTGCGAGGCAGGAGGTTTCTGGATTCGAGTCGCTTGATCGCGATCGTTTGTCCAAAATTCTTTCACCAAAAACATTTTAATTTTGAAGCTCAATGTGGTACTTGGTGATCTAAATGGCCGAAGAGAAGAAAGATCTGGGGGAGATGATAAACACCTTCGACATTGCCGCTGGCGAGGCTCTGGGAAAAAGAGAGAGCCACACCCCCAAAATCGAGGCACCGAAGGCCGTCAAGGCCGACGAGACTTTCGAGGTCAAGGTCTCGGTCCAGAACCATCCCAACAAGGCAGAGCACTCCATAAAGTGGATCGAGGTCTACTTCCGCGAGGATGGAAGGCCCTTCAACCCCATCATGCTGGCAAGGATGGATTTCACCCCAATCTACTCAGAGCCCGAGGCGAAGCTGAAGGTTAAGCTCTCCAAGTCCGGTTCAATCCTGGCCATGGAGTACTGCAACATCCATGGTCTCTGGTCTGCAACTGAAGAGATAAAGGTGGATTGATCGCTCCACGCAACCTTTTTGTTTATCAATGTTTATCAGGCCGAGCTTACGATCAGCATCCCGAATAACATGTTCAGTGCCATCAGCAAAAGGGCGGTTCGGCCGAAGAGCTTGTGGACCCTTCTGATATGAGCACTCCTCTTCTTAGTCACTTTTACCTGAAGGAAACCCAAGGTCGGCGTGATGATGAGCAGAAGGATCACGAAAGATCCGAGATAGGCGTGAGGCACCTTGAAGTGCTCCTGGGAGGCAGCAGAGATCATGTAGGCGGCCATCGTCATCCCAGCGATGGCGAAAGCTGCTCCCGATATTCCGAGGATCTTGTGCTTTTTCAGCCAGCCTTTCTCCTTTCTCCGGGCGACGGTCATCCCCCATACCAGGAGCGCAAACCCCAAAATTACGAGGGATGCGTGATATGGCCATAACCTCACGATCTCGGAGGGAAGTTCCCGAGAGGGCTCGGCGGCAGCGGCACCTGCGGTGCCAGAGGCGATCATGAAGATCGAGAAGTATAGGGCCCAAAAGAGGGCGTTAATGGGCTTTTTGAGATGGCGCGTTTTAACTCCAATTTCAATTCCAACGTAGAGATCGTCGGTCATAACTATAGCTCCCGATGCCGGATCGGCGCGGATGAAAACTGATCGGAAATTCGATTCCTTGGGTGGTCATAAAAAATAAAGGTTGAAGCCCTGGGGCTTCAGTCCAGCTTCTTGTGGCAGAGCCACCAGTCGAAACACTTGTACTTCGAAAGCCTCTCCTTTGCGGCCTTCTCGTCTGTGGGTGGGGGTATTATGACCTCGTCGCCGAGGAGGTCGTTATTCGGCCAGTTGGCGGGCATGGCCACCTTGTTTTCGTCCGAGATCTGAAGGGCCTTGACCACTCGGAGGATCTCGCCCATGTTCCGACCGATCTCCTGGGGGTAGTAGAGCATCAGCCTGATGGCTCCGTTCGGGTCCACCACGAAGACGGCCCTGACGGTGTTCGTCCCCTTTCCGGGATGGATCATTCCGAGCTTCGAGGCGACGGCCCCGTTGTCAGCGATGATAGGAAAGCCGATCTCGACTTTCATGTTCTCCCTGATCCACTCGGTCCACTTCATGTGGGAGAAGACCTGGTCAATCGACAGGCCGATGAGCGCGCAGTTCAGCTTCTCGAAGTCTCCCCGCATCTTCTCGAAGGCCATGAACTCGGTGGTACATACCGGCGTGAAGTCTGCGGGATGGCTGAAGAGTACAAACCACTTTCCCGAGAAGTCGTTCGGGATCTTCATCCTCCCGTGTGTGGTCTGAACCTCCATCTCCGGAACCTTCTCCCCCAGGAGGGGGATTCCCTGCCTTGCTTCTTGCTCCATATCTTTATGCCTCCATCGTTTAATAAAGCGTTTGCCCTATTAAATTTTATGATTGAAAAGAATTAAACTATTAAATCAAGGCTGAAATGATCTTAAAAAGAGAACGTGGGCGAAGACGAGCGCTCGCCTCCCGGCAACGTAGACTCATCTTCAGCCACATTGTACAATACGACCAGAGACGAGAATGCGGAGAGGCTAACGCTCCGCCTCCGCCTCTACCTCCATGATCAGCTTCTCTCCGCCGCTGACGTAAGTCACGTAATGAATGACTATGCACAAACCCCAGCCTATGGGCGAAAACCAGGGCTGCCAAACGGGAAGAGTTGCCCCAGCGGCATTTATGGCGGGTATTACCATCATGTAGTTTATCGCCAGCCACACGATGTTGACCACCAGGTAGATCACGAGGTGCGTCATGAACAGCTTCTTCATGCGCGCCTGCATGGCGGTTCTAAATGCCTTTTTATACGCTTCGTCGACCATTTTTATCCTCACCTCCAGAACAAAGACTCTTTCTATATGTCTCTTTGTCAATATATAAAGGTTTCGAGAGTGATTTAGCGTGACTAACGCCAACAGCGTTATATTTTTGGATCTAATCTGCCTTAAGTCGTGTACGCTTTGTGGCTTTTGACTGTTGAAAAACGCCTACTTACGGCCAAATCGCTTAGATCCCATAAGTCCGCCTCATTGGTCATCGGTTAAGCCCTCCATTCCTCCGAAATGCGTCTTATGTTCACGTGTGGATCTAGTATAACAGTTCCAAATTAACATATCAATACTCCACAGTTATTATCTACGACAATCCCGCCCGCCATTTTATCCATTTTGTACTTCCACTTAAATATTGTTGGAGTTTCATTCATACCTTCAATATATTGGCTTATCCTCTCTTTCAACTCCTCTTTGGATGATACACGAATTCCCCTCAGCATGCTTCGAGTCATT
>JBFESM010000023.1:0-14868 GCA_041548445.1 Methanothrix sp.
ACAGTTAAATCCACTTTCGTCCTGGTCTGAGGTGACGAGCCCTATGAACCCAAAAGAAGAGATATCGAAGTTCGGAAGAAAGCTCGTAGCTTCAGGCCTCGCTTACGCCCATTTCGGCAACATAAGCCTCCTTTTAGATGAAAATATCCTGATCACCTCCACCGGATCGATGCTGGACGAGATCACCGATGACCAGGTGGTCGAGGTGACCCGCGAAGGTCCATGTTCAGAGGACGTTCTCGCCAGCTGCGAGACCGTCGTCCATCGAGCCATCTACGAAAAGACCCGGGCAGGGGCCGTCATCCACACCCATTCTCCTTACGCCGTCGCCACATCGATCCTGGAAGAGGGGCCTTTCGAGCCTATGGACGGCGAAGGGGCACGGTTTCTCGGCGCCGTCCCCATCATCGAGGGCGAGATGGGCAGCCCGGGGCTTGCGAGAAACGCCTCGAACGCCCTAAAAGGGAGCAGGGCCTGCATCGTCCGGGGGCACGGGGTCTTCGCGATCGGCGAGACCCTCGAGGAGGCCTACATCGTCGCCTGCATGGTGGAGCACAGCACCATGATCAGGCGGCTGGTCAACGTGGGATAAAGGGCGCTACCAGAAAAATATCATCTCGACGAAATTATAGTCAAACCCCTCAGATACAGTACTTAACGCTGCATTCTAGAGATCACAACATATTACAACATGATGATTTTTCGAATTATGATGTAAAGAAAACACCAGGCGAAAATCTTATATAACTGTGTAATAAAATTGTTGATCACTGCAGTAAAGATATGGCTAATTATATATAATAAAGGGTGTCGAAATGTCCCGCATTGAGAGCGATGTAGATACAAGATTGAAAAATTTGGAGAAGAAATTACAAGATGTTGAGGGTCGTCCTTCAGAGCTTAAGTGGTTCTCTTCAAGAGAGATGTGGGTAATAAAATCTGGAATAATTTTAATGATATCGTGCGTTTTAGTTCTCGCATATTTAGCCATTTTCAGCGAAATTTCTATAGATGATAAGTTGGTCGTTATAATTACAGCCATATTAGGATATCTATTCGGATACTTGCCGCTTAAGGAATCTGAGATATCTGCCATAAAAAAATCAGAGAAATCGCAAGATAAGCTAGAGGAAAGTATAAATATATTAAAAAGTTTGGATGGTAGGATGAAAGCGTACGATGAAAACGAAAAAGCATTAAAACGCGAGCTTGACGAATCAAAACTTGAGCTTAATGAATCAAAAAGAGAAAACGAAGAGTTAAAAAGGACTAAAGAGAAATTTGAAATGGTTCTTAGAGAAATAGCCGAGAGTGAGGGTAAATAGGGTGATGAAACATGGTCAAAGATGATTTAATTAAGAAAATAAAAAACGTGCTAGCTGAAGAGGACGAAAGATCTAAAAAATTGGCCAACGAAGTAGTTCAGCCAATTAAAGAAACTAAAGGAGCAAATCTTCGAAAAGCTGATTTAAGAAAAGCTGATCTTAGTGGTTTTAATTTAATTCATGCTGATCTGCGAGATGCAGAATTGCGAGATGTTAATTTGCGAAATGCTGATTTAAGATATGCAAACTTAAGCGGTGCAGATTTAACTGGTGCTAATTTGGTGAGAGCAAAATTAAATTATTCAATATTGAGGGATGCATTACTAATTGACGCTGATTTGAAATTCGCTGTAATGTGGCATGCAGATCTTGAAAACGCAAAATTAAATAACGCAAAAATGGATCCAGTCGAACTTTATAACGCAAACTTGATATTAGCGAATTTAGAAAACGCAAATCTGTTAGGCTCTGGTCTAATGAAGGCACGTTTACAGGGTGCTAATCTACATAATGCGAATGTAGCAGGAGTTACTTTTGAAGATGCCACATTTGATAAATATACCGACTTTAGGGTGGCGCACTACGATCAAGTAACTGTGGATAAATTACCAAAAAACGCGATAGAAGCCAAAATGAATTCAGACCTCAAAAAAGAATTGGAAAATAAAATTAGCTAGAAAGTTTTGTAATTTCGCGGTATTTATTTTTATCGAACGCCCCGCTAGCTCTGCTGCAGGGTGCGCCACCGCCAGTTTGACTCGATAACATAATATGATAAGTGGTTATCCGTTACCCACACGAAAATAACGAAGAGCAAGAAAGATCATCCGTATCCGGGGTGATAGTCATCCTCGCGTCGATGCTGCCGTTCCTTCGTTTCATCCTCTTTCGGCACCTCCTGCAGGGTCCAGCTCATGATCTCCATCGGAACATTCAGGCCCAGAAGGGAGCTCACGGCCTCGATCAGATGCTCAGCGGACGCGAGATCGACGGCCTTCTCGCCGTCGGTCTTTCCCATGAGGCAGGCGCCCCGCATCCCGTAGAGGGGGCAAAGGCCGACGAGGATTCCGTTGAGACCGCCCACGATCCCGTTTCGGAGGAGAGCGACGCCGCAGTCCTCCAGAGCTCGGGCGAGATCGGGATCTGTTGCGACGCCATAGACCCTCTCATCGGAGCTGCCGACGTAGGCGGCGAGTGTGATCACGTCCGTCACCTCGAAGGATCTCAGGGCCTTAAGGATCTCTCCTGCCAGGTTGTACATATGAGGCGGCTTCAGGGGCTGGGCGTCCCCGCAAAGGATCAGAAGGTCGTCCCTGCCTTCAGGGGCCTTCAGCTCCACCTGAAGGGCCCTTGCGATGCCGTCCTCTACGGGGACCTCGGGCGGAAACCCAGTGGATACCATCAGCTGAAAGGTGATGCACTCCAGGGCCGTGCCTATGTAATCTGCGGCCACCTTCCCGACGCTTCCGATGCCGGGCATGCCGCCGAGGCAGACACACGGGCCGAAAATTTTCTTGGACATGATGGGAAAGGGGCCGGGCTTTTTCAGTACCCGACCGCTCTTATGATCCAGTTAATGGGTACGAGTTCCTCAGAATCTTTGATGCCGACTTCTGCGGGGAATAGTTCTCCGGTTTGCATATCGAAGAAGTACGAGTTGCCCTCGATTCCGTTTCTGTCCAATCCTATATCAACAGCTCCGCGATCGTAGAAGCATACGTAAAAATCGCCGTTTATAGGTATGGAAGGAACTTCGATCATGGCTATCCCCGGCTGTCCTTGAAAGGTGAAATAAGGCAGCTGCGAATCTGTGAACCTGTAAAGGAGGTTCAGGTTCTCGTCCCTGATCTCCAAGCATATCGTCCGCTCTTCTGGCAGGGTTCCGTTCTCATCATATCCGTCCCAGCCGAGGATCTGGACCGCGTCCAGAGTCCAGCCGGATCTTGGAGGTTCGAACTTCACCGCTTCTGCAACGCCCAAAAATCCCGACGAGTATATCCCGGCCAGGTTAACTATGGTATCATTCCCGCTGTCCTGTATCAAAGTCTCCTGCTGGACCTCTTGGGCAAGAGACGGGCTGGCCAGACAAAGGGCAGCAAAGGAACAGAAGGCCGCCAAAAGTGAGATCGTCTTCTTCAAAGGATCACCATGCTCAATTGGATTGCTGAATATATAGATAATGCCGCAAATAGAGCATCTTAACATTTTTGCAAAAATATAAAATCTATGGCGGTGGCGCTGCGAGGGGCCGCCGAGATCGAGCCGAATAGGCTTGACGGCGGCCCCACCCAGCTTTCTTTCGCCCTCGCCTTTCTGTTACTGGGGAACGGTGCCGGTGTGGCAGAGGTTCTGCCTTATCATGGGCCACTCTAGATCTCCAAAGGCGTCGGAGATCTCCCAGATGTAGACGCGGGCGTCGTTGGACCCTGCCACCATCTCCAGGGTTCCGTCACCATCGATGTCGGCGAGGGCCGGCGTCGTATCTACGTCCCCGAGGGTGACCTTGGGGAACCCCGATAATTCGGTTCCGTCCAGCTTCCAGGCGTGAACCCTGTTGTCCCTGGACCCCCCTATGATCTCCTGCTCGCCGTCACCGTCGATGTCGCCAAGAGCGATATGCTTGACGTATCCTCCCGTCTGTATGGGGAACCCTGGATAGTCGGAGCCGTCATTTTGCCATACGTATAACCTGCCATCCGTTCCGCCTGCGACGATCTCCAGTGATTCGTCCCCATCGATATCCCCGACGGCCATGAAGCTGTCTTCAAGCGAGCCGCTCGTCTTTCTGGGGAAGTTGAGCAGCTCTTTTCCCTTCCAGTTCAGGACGTGAACGCCATCAACCGCCCCCATTATTATCTCAAGGTGGCCGTCGTCGTTGAGGTCTGCCAGAACTGGCGAGGAGTATCCTACGGAGCTTCCCGTGAGGTCGGGGAAGGCTGGACTGCTGAGGTCAGCTGGAAATCCGGGAATCGAGCATCCCAGGAAGTCTACGACGTAAACCTTGCCGGTGTACGCTCCGAGCAGCATCGCGATTATGTCAGGTCCAAGCTCCTCGGAGCTTACGACAACCTCCAGATCTCCATCACCGTTAAGGTCGGCGAGGGCCGGAGAAGACCAGACCGAGTCGGCGGTGATTATCGGAAAACCGCAGACAGGAGATCCATCGCTATGCCAGGCGTATATCCCCCTGTCCTTCGATCCGACCACGATCTCGATGGACCCATCACCGTCGAGGTCTCCTGTGGTCGGTGACGAGACGACGTCGTTTGAGGTGAGCTTTGGGAAACCCTCAAGAAGATTTCCTTCGTTGTCCCAGGCGTACAGATTGTCGTCGTCGGATCCGACCACGATATCGAGAGATCCGTCACCGTCGATGTCTTCGACCGCAGGAGAGGACCGGATATAATTATCTGCCGTCGTCGGGAACCCTCTCACCTTGGATCCGTCCTGGTTGAAGACGTAAAGTTTGCCCTCGTTCGTCCCCACCACGATCTCAAGCTCTTCGTCGCCGTCGATATCGGCCAGGGCAGGCGAAGACCAGATGGGCTTTGCGGTCTGGATCCAGTCGCCTGTCACGGTTTCATCTATGGGAACTATGAGGAAAGAATCTATGAAGCTCCTGAAGTAGAGGATGTCTGCCCTCCTGTAGTCAGATTGGTCTGCCCTGCAGGATATGTGGTAGAGAAGGTCCTCACCCTCCAGGAAGACGTCCTTTATCAGGTAGGTGCTCGTATCCTCTTCGAGGAGGTACTCCCTCTCAAGGGCCGCAAGGCCGTTGATCTCCCTTGTTGCGGTGCTCAAAACCTCGAAGTTGTCGCCGGATTCTTCGTAATCCGACTCCGCCCGAGAGGCGAAGCGCTCGAGTGATAGACCCCGGTACTCGGAAACTCCGACGTAGATCTGCATCAAGTTGGGGGCTGAGAACCCGACTACTGCGTCCTCTATTCCCGTGGTAGAACTCGGAGTGTAGATGCTGACGTCCAGCTCTCTTGGGTACTCCACTGAGAATCCATACTCGAGGCTGTTTAACTCCTCTGTCTGGGCGCTCCCGGATGGCAAAAGGGCCACCGACAAGAGAAGTCCCAGTAATATCCCTTTTATGTTCATTGCTAACTCACCACCAGGTTGCTCATGTTGACCAGACCGTAACCATAGATGTTATCAGGGCCAAGGGGTCCGAGGTCTGTGGCGCTCTCTATCAGCACCTCTCTGACATCCAGGTCCGGGTCATCTCTATAGATCTCCATGATCAGGGCAGCGCATCCGGCCACGTAGGGCGCAGATGCAGAAGTTCCGGCGAAGGCGTTGGAGATGTAGGAGAAGGTCGTCATGTTGTCTGGGGCTACAAGATCCGGTTTTTGTCTTCCGTCCTTCGTCGGGCCCCTGGAACTGTAGGGCTGGATATCCAGGGTCGAGATGTTGATCGCGCCAACGGTCAACACGTCTCGACAACAGCCTAAAACCCCTATGCTGGAGTTTAGGACCTGGTGCTCGTCCAGTTCTTGGGTTGTGAAGAGATGAAAGAGAACCGGGACATTGGGTGCGTCGTATCTCCTTATCTTTATCTGATATACGCCGTCTTCTGGGGCGAAGAGATACATAATCTCCGCGGGCTTGTGAGTCTTGTAGCCCCTCTGAAATCCGCCTGATGTCGAATAGCGGCCGCTCGGATAGTCGACTCGTAGATCGTAATCCCGGGTCGCTCCCTCTTCCTCGTCTTCCCAGCTCAGCCAGAGGCCGACGGCTTTGCCCTTCTCCAGAGTCATGTTTATGCTCTCGTCTTCGGAAGAGAAATTGTTGAACCCGTTTCCGTCCGGGTCTTTGAACTCGCCATACCAGTGGCACAGTGCCTGGTTTCCGGCGGCGTTGATCCAGAGGGTCCCGTTCGTGGTCATCTTCTCGACCTCTTCGCACAGCTCGTCATCTCCGTCGAACCTGCCGAAGGGTATGTCGAAAGAGCAGGATACTATGTCTATATGCACGTCCTGTTCCATCAGCCAGTCTATCGCGTTTGTGATGTCCATCTCATCTTCACCGATGTCAACCAGGTACAACTTGACGCCAGGGGCGATCCTGGATATCAGCTCTGCACATGCGACCCCATGGACCTCATCTTTCCGATAGCTTTCGTTGTAGACGGAAACTAGATCTGAGGGGAGCCTCTCCCCCGTCTCGTCGTCGTAATAAAATTGGCTGTCCAGGATGGCGACGGTCACCCCCCTCCCGGTGATGTTCTTCTGGTGGAGGGCGGAGATTCCCGTGAGATCCATCATCCGGTCGATAGCTTCCTCTTCGGTTCCGGCACCTTCCTCGCTCTTCTGGAGCAGGAAGAGGTCGAAGCAGTTCAAAGAGGCCATCTCGATGATCTGAGGCGAAGAGGATGAAGGGACCTGCTCATCTGCCAGGGCGGGCACGATCTCGATACCTGACGACGCCGGGTAAATCCCCGGTGTTGAAGACGCCAGATATATAAGAAGCCATAGACAGGAAGATAAGATGAAGTGCGTTTTCATGGTTATCATCGGCCAATTCTTTTAATCCTCGTGGCACTCTCGTCCTGATAACATATAAATATTTCGTTGTGAGTTTCGAGCAGATCCGATATCTATCCACCGTAATGGTAAGATTTATATTAATATTGATAAGCGGCGATGATAGCTGAAGAGGGATAGAGATCGCCGGGCCTGCCCATCCTTTGGACGAAAAGAGGATTTACCAAGCTCTACATCTTCCGTCCCATGCGCAACTTCGTAGTGGTGGGAAACCTCGCAGCGACGACCCCTGACTTCTCCCTCGAGGACATCCCCGGCACCTCCGGAAGGATCGACATACTCTGCAGGTGCGTCAACTCGGCCTTCGTCCTCTCCCACGGGATAAGGAGGGACGTCCAGATCTACTTGATCTTTCGCGGAGGCCCTTACCCCAAGACGATCCACCTCCGTGGCCGAGATCTGCGCCACCTCAACCCCGACGAGAGGACGACGGCGGCGCTGCTGAAAAAGGCCCTCGCCCTGGAGGCGGATTCAAAGTGGCAGAGATCGACGCCAGGTATCTTCGTTCGGGCCGGTGACCTCGCGGACCTTGCGGTCTATGGCGAGGGGACGACCTACTATTTAAGAGAGGATGGATCTGACTTTCGAGGTCTATCTTCGGCCGTTGACGGAACCTTCGTCCTCGGAGACCACATCGGTCTATCGGAGGAGGATGAAGCCTTCCTGGAGGGCTTGGGGGCAAAAATCGTCTCCGTGGGGCCGAAGAGCCTCCACGCAGACCACTGCATAGTGCTGATAAACAATGAGCTGGATAGAAGAGAAGCAGCCAATCGAGATGGACGAAAAATAGACGAAAGAGACGCGTCAACATGAGCACTGATGAAATTGAGAATAACGTTGCCAACCTGACGGAGGTCGCAAGAAGGATCCTCCGTCTCGGCCCCATCTGCGACAGCTGTCTTGGGCGGCAGTTCGCGATGCTCTCGACGGGTTTGACGAACGCAGGAAGGGGCAGGGCCATCAAGATCTTCCTATCCATGGCCGGGTCCCTGGACGAATCGAGCCGGGATATTCTGGAGGAGCTTGCTCCAAGCTCCAAGAGCGCGAGGCTGAAGCTGGGCTTGGAGGGAGAGCCGGAACGATGCTGGGTCTGTCTTGGGGAGATGGAGCCGGAGAAACTGAACCGTTGGGCCGAAGCCGCGGAAAGGGAGCTACGCCACCTCGAGCACAAGACATTCCTCGTGGGCACCAAGATGAGCGGCCTTCTCGCCGAGAACGAGGAGCTCGTCCTGGCCGACGGCGGGTCTCGACACGCCGAGCCGATGAAGTCCGAGCTGAACCGCGAGGTGGGAAAGAGGATCGCCGAGAGGACAAAAAAGACGACGAGCTTCACCTCGCCGGACGTCCTGGCGATACTGAACCTGGAAGAAGGAAGGGTGAATGTGCAGGTCGCATCCCTCTACATCGAAGGAAGGTACCGAAAGCTGGTCAGGGGATTTCCCCAGACAAGATGGCCCTGCCGCGAATGCGGCGGGAGCGGGTGTGAGAGCTGCAACTTCACCGGCCGCAGATACCAGGAGTCGGTGGACGAGCTTATCCGAGACCCCATCATCGAGGCGACCAGGTGCGACGACACCGTATTCCACGGCTCGGGCAGAGAAGACATCGACGCCCGGATGCTGGGGACGGGCAGGCCCTTCGTGGCGGAGGCGGTCTCCCCCCGGATCCGGACCGTGGACCTGAGTCGTCTCGAAGAGGAGATCAACCGTCGCGCCGCGGGGAAGGTGGAGGTCAGCGACCTCGAATTCACCGAGAAGGCGACGATCGAGCACCTCAAGACGGCCCTTTTCGAGAAGACTTACTCTATGCTGGTGGAATTCGGGGAAGAAGTACCAGAAGAAAAGCTTAAATCAGTTCTGAACAAACTGGTCGGCTTGGTTGAACAGCGCACGCCAACCCGGGTCTCTCACCGGAGGGCCGACAAGGTCCGAAAGAGGGAGGTCCTCGACTTTCGGCTTGATCAGTTCTCGGGCAAGACCGCCAGGATGACCCTCAAGGGGTCCAGCGGCCTTTACGTAAAAGAGCTGGTCAGCGGAGACGACGGTAGAACGAAGCCAAGTCTCGCGGAACTTCTCGGAGTCGGGGCGAGGGTGGCAGAGCTGGACGTAATAAACGTAGGTGGAGAGGCAGATGCCCAAGTCACACGGAGTACGAAAACGGACTAGAGACAAGCTGAGCAAATCGGTCAGAGCGCGGGGGATCTCCCCCGTGAGCAGGGCGATCCAAGACTTCAGCGACGGCCAGATGGTCCACATCGTTCTGGACCCGAGCATACACAGGGGAATGCCCAACCCAAAGTTCCACGGAAAGACCGGCAAGATCTTGGGCCGGAGGGGCAGGGCTTATTTGCTGGAAGTCAGGGACGGAAACGCCCTCAAGACGGTCATATCCCTACCGGAACATCTGAAACCCCAGAATTAAGATGATCGTCAAAAATATTTTGGGCGAGGATCTCATGACCCTCGCCGAGGTCAAGGTTGCCCTGGAGGAGATAAGGCTCAAGAGGGCCGAAGAGCCCGAGGAGCTGGGCTACGAGCTGAGAAGAGCGATCAAACACGCCGACATCTTCTCTCAGGGAACGGAAATAGAGAGCCGCAATATGTTGGAAGAGCTCACCGGGCTTGAGAAGATGACTCGCGAGATCGCAACTAAGATCGCCGACATCCGGCCCAAGACCAAGGACGAGATCAGGGCTCTCTACGCCAAAGAGCGGTTCACCCTCACAGACGAGGACCTTGAAGTGATCCTCGACATCGTTCTGAGAGGATAAACGTAAGATTGAGAGGATAAGCATGGCCTCGGGCAGATCTCCACGGCGCGAAGAGACAGCTTGGGTTCTCGACTACCTTCCCTACGGGCACGTCTCGGACTCGATGGGCCGGTATCAGAAGAGGCCCATAGTCCAGGCGGTGGGCGAAAGGGACTTCGTGTTGATGGAGATGGCCCCAAAAGAGGGCGCGGTGCCTGAGATCGGCGTCAAGGTCATGCTCGTGGGCAAAGGCCGGCAGATCATAGATCGAGTCAACCGCAGGATCGACTACGAAGATCTCTCCCAGGGCGCAAGGGTCGAGCTTCCCTACGCTCTCCAGAAGATCGTCCTGGAGAAGGAAGGGTACTACCTTCGCTTCTTCAACGAGGCTGGACCCCTGACCACCAGGATGCACGCTCTTGAGCTATTGCCCGGGATCGGCAAGAAGCTGATGTGGGCGATCCTTAAGGAGCGGAAGAAGGGCCCGTTCAAGAGCTTTGAAGATCTCTGTGAGCGGGTTAAGGGGATCTACAACCCCGAGAAGCTTCTCGCAAAGCGGATCGAGGACGAGATCGCCGACGACAAGATCAAGTACCGGATCTTCACCGCGGATCCGCGCCGACGATGAGCGAGACGGGGCTGCCTACACCAGAAGGCTCCGGATTTTCGATCTCCGATTTTTCGAGAGGAACTCTGCCGTGAAGAAGCTTGGTCAACATTTTCTCGTCGATCGTAGGGTTCTCGCCCGGATAGGCGATTACGCATCCCTCGACGAAGAGGACAGGGTGCTGGAGATCGGGCCCGGGACCGGAAACCTCACCGAAGTGCTCTCAGCCCGAGCGGGGACCATCTTCGCCATCGAGGTCGACCCGGCCCTGGCGTCATCCCTGGAAGGGCGTTTTCCAAACGTTGTGGTGATAAGAGGCGACGCCCTAAAGGTTCCCCACCCCGATTACAACAAGATCGTATCGAACCTTCCATACCAGATCTCATCCAAGATAACCTTCAGGCTTCTGGAGAGGCCCTTCGATCTCGCGGTTTTGATGTACCAGAAGGAGTTTGCCGAGAGGATGGTGGCGTCGCTCGGGACCAAGGACTACGGCAGGCTCACCCTCAACGTCTCCCTTCGCGCAGAAGTCGAGATCCTCGAACGGGTGCCAAGGGGCGCGTTTCGCCCAATGCCTCAGGTTGAGTCGGCGATCGTCCGCCTTCGGCCCCGCGAAAAGCGAATTCCCGTCGAAGAGAAGGTCTTTGACGATCTAACCCGGGGCCTCTTCTCCATGAGGCGGAAGAAGGTGAAGAGATCCCTGGCCGCCATGAAGGTCCCTTCCGATGTTCTGTCGCGAATCGACCCCGACCTTCTTGAGAGGAGGCCCCAGGAGCTCTCTTTGGAGGAGGTCGTCGATCTGGCGAAGGCGATCTCTGGAAATTGACCATGCGGCCGTATCTCAAAAGTCCGGCCGACGAAAGCCTCGATTTTTTATACTCACCCTTCCATTCTATATCCGATGATAGCATCAGTTGAGCGCTCGCTGGTCTCGGGCGAGGTCGCGGTCCCGCCCTCCAAGAGCTACACCCACAGGGCGATCACCATCAGCGCCCTGGGGCCCGGCGGCTCTGTGAAACGGCCGCTGATATCAGCCGACACCAGGGCCACAATCAACGCTGCTGGGGCCTTCGGGGCCCAGATAGAAGGGCAGGAGGAAGAGCTGGCGGTGATCGGCGTTGGTGGGCAGCCCTCGACGCCAGAGAACGTGATAGACGTCGAGAACTCCGGAACCACCCTTCGGATCATGTCCGCGGTGGCGGCCCTCACCGATGGAGCCGTCCTCACCGGGGACGCCTCAATAAGGCGGAGGCCAAACCGCCCCCTCCTCAAGTCTCTTCGCGATCTAGGGGCCGATGCCTTCTCGATAAAGAATAACGACTGCGCACCCCTGGTGATCCGTGGAGGGCTCCGCGGTGGAAAGACCGTCCTTGACGGAAGCGTCAGCTCGCAGTTTCTCTCGGCCCTTCTGATATCATGTCCCCTCGCCGAGAACGACGCCGAGATCGAGATTGATGGAGAGCTGAAGTCCCGCCCCTACGCCGAGATCACCCTCGAGATGCTGGAGGAGGCCGGAGCGAAGATCGAGACAGATTTCCGCAAATTCTTCGTCGAGGGCGGCCAGAGCTACGACCTGGGCGGCTACACCGTTCCCGGAGACTTCTCCTCTGCCTCTTACCTCCTGGCAGCGGCGGCGGTGACGGGCTCGAAGCTTACGATTCGCGGCCTTCGCCCCTCAAAGCAGGGCGACTCGGCGATCGTCGCCATCGTCCAGGAGATGGGCGCCGAGATCTCCTGGGACCAGGAGAAGGGCGACCTAACGATCGTTGGGCGCGATCTAGATGGCGTCGAGGTGGACGCGAGCCTCACCCCCGACCTCGTCCCCACCATAGCAGTCCTGGGAGCCCTGGCCAGGGGCAGGACCGTCGTCAAAAACGCAGAGCACGTCCGCCACAAAGAGACCGATCGGCTCCACGCCATGGCCAAAGAGCTCTCCAAGATGGGTGCGAAGATAAAAGAGCGGCCCGACGGGCTGGTGATAGAGGGAGGAAAGCTCGAGGGCGCGATAGTAAGCGGCCATCACGACCACAGGATCGTCATGGCCCTGACGGTGGCGGGGCTCGTCGCAGGAGATACCAGAATAGATACCGCAGAGTCCGTCTCCATATCCTATCCTGGCTTCTTCGAGGAGATGGCGCGAATCGGCTGTCGCGTGGAGGTCCGCGAATAAGGGGACTGCCTCCATAAGTCTTATGTATCAGTAGCGAATCTCTGGCTTGGATTAGCGTTTGCGATTAAATTCGCCCCATCGGCGTTTGTCGATGCACGGGCGGCGTCGGACTTTGATCCGGGGCTGCTCCAGAGGGCGTCCGGGCTTTGGGCTTGGAAGCCTCTAATTTCTGGAGGAATAATTTGGCAGAAGAGAACGAAGAGCTGAAACATATAGTGCGCGTACTGAACACCGACCTCAACGGTCATCAGCCCGTTCAGATGGCACTCACCGGCATCAAGGGCATGGGCAGGAGGAACGCTCGGCTGCTCACCCAGAAGGCAGAGCTCGACCCCACCGAGACCCTCGGTTTGCTCTCGGACGAGGCAATATCCAAACTGAGAGATATTGTGGAGTCGGCCCAGGAACACCTTCCCGTCTGGATGAAGAACAGGAGAAAGGACCTCCTCACCGGCGAAGATCGGCACGTGATGGGAACCGATCTGATGCTCACCCAAAGGGAAGAGATGGACATCCTCAGGAAGACCCGCAGCTACAGGGGAATCAGGCACGAGCGCGGTCTGCGTGTTAGAGGCCAGAAGACCCGATCAACCGGTCGAAGGGGAGCTACCGTGGGCGTGAGCAGGAAGAAGAGATGAGCGAGGCTGGTGGATATGGGATACCCTGGTAAGTGTCGGAAGAGTTACGATACTCCGCGCCACCCCTGGGAAGCCGACAGGATGGCTCAGGAAGTGGTGCTTGTCAAGAATTACGGGCTCCGCAACAAGAGAGAGGTCTGGAAGGCCCAGAGCCTTATCAGAAAGTACCGGCGTGTAAGCCGTCAGCTTTTGGCCGCCACAACCCGTGGCAAGACCGGGCTTGAGGCTCAAGAGACGGAAGTGCTGGAACACCTCAAGAATTATGGGATGCTCAAGGAAGATGGCGATCTCGACTCCGTCCTCTCCATAAAGGTGGAGGACCTTCTGGAGCGGAGGCTTCAGACTCAGGTCTACCGCCAGGGCCTCGCCAAGTCTCTGAGGCAGGCTCGCCAGTTCATAACTCACGGCCACATTAAGATCACGGGACGGAAAGTGACCGTTCCCGGATATTACGTGAAGCGTGGCGAAGAGATGACCATCGATTACTACGCTGGTTCGCCCATGGCTCAGGAGGCTCACCCTGAGAGGGCCACCAGAATACCCAAGGTGGAAGGATAAACATGGCAGAAGGAAAATGGGGCGTGGCCCACATATACGCCTCCTTCAACAACACGATCATCACCATAACCGACCTCACCGGCGCGGAGACGATCGCCAAAGTATCGGGCGGAATGGTGGTCAAGGCTGCAAGGGACGAGAGTTCTCCCTACACGGCCATGCAGATGGCAGGCCAGATCGCCGAGCAGGCCATGACCAACGGAATCATGGGCGTCCACGTCAGGGTCAGAGCCCCCGGCGGAAACGGGCAGAGGTCTCCGGGACCCGGCGCCCAGGCAGCCATCAGGGCCCTGGCGAGAGCCGGGCTCAAGATAGGCAGGATCGAGGACGTGACCCCGATTCCCCACGACGGCACCAAGCCCTCCGGCGGAAAGAGGGGCAGACGGGTGTAAGCTTTGCAGGTGGAACTGATAGAGCTGAGGGAGGACCGGGCGAGATTCCTTCTGAGAGGCACAACGCCAGCCTTCGCCAACGCCATAAGGAGGGCCTGCCTTTCTGAGGTGCCGTCCCTGGCCATCGATGAGATAAGTATTTATGACAATACTTCGGTCCTATTCGACGAGCAGCTCTCACTGAGGCTGGGCCTCGTGCCGATCAAGGCTGACGACCTCAGCCTCTTCTCGGTTCCAGAAGAGTGCGAGTGCGGCGGCGCGGGCTGTCCCGCCTGCCAGATAGGAATGACCCTCACAGCAGAGGGTCCCTGCACCGTTCATTCTGGAGATTTGAGGTTCGCAGATCCCGGAGTGAAGGTCGCCTTCGAGAAGATCCCGATCGCAATTCTGGGCGAGGGCGAAAAGTTGATGTTGGAGGGGATCGTCACCCTGAATCGGGGCACGATCCACGTCAAGTGGCAGGCCGGAACCCAGTGCGGCTACAAGAACCTGCCGGATATCCAGATCAGCGATCAGTGTGAAGGCTGTGGAAAGTGCGTCGAGGTCTGTCCGCGAAAGATCCTCGTGATCGGAGAGGCCGGGGGAAAGCTGGAGGTCACCGACCCCACGAACTGTTCCCTCTGCAAGCTCTGCGTGAAAGAGTGCGAGATCGGTGCGATCAAGGTCGTTCCGATCGTGGACGTCTTCGTGATGAAGATAGATACCGACGGATCGATGCCTGCAAAAGACCTCGTGGCAGGTGCTGCAGGCGAGATCAAGAGGCGAGCATCGTCGCTCAGCCAGCAGTTGAGCGAGCTAGCGTAAATAGCGCAAAACAGCATTAACATAAACCCCATGTGCGGGGGTTGCCAAGCCAGGTCAAAGGCGCAAGGTTGAG
>JBFESM010000024.1:0-14600 GCA_041548445.1 Methanothrix sp.
ATCACCAAGAAGATGGGGTACGACCTGAAAAGGGACGAGATATGCCTTCTGGCCGAGAAGGTGAAGAGGTGCAGCGAGTTCAAGCGCCCCATCTCCTGCGACGAGCTTCGAAAGCTGATTCACGACCTCGACATCGAGATCGTCTACCCCGACCTCTGAAATTCAGAGGGCAGCCCGGCGCTTCGGACCGTCGGGCCTCTACTCATCTCTGCAGTCCTAGGAATCGATCTGATTTTTATGGAGGGACTGTCCCATTAGGGCCCGCACCGCCCCTCAGAAGCTTCGGGGCAAAACTCCATCCGACTAGATCGAGGAAGAGGCGCTTATCCGCTACAGCCTTTCGTAATAATCTTTAATAAATTGGAGGACCTTTGGTCATATGTTTGGAAAAACTAAAGCGACCACCATCGTGAAATAGGGGGCAAAGGTTTCCTCAATGGGCTGAACGGATCGGCACCATATGAGGTGGAGGAGTTAGACGTGAGGATCAGAGTGTTTCTCAAGGTCTTCGGCACCCTGCTGAAGCTGCTGGGTGCGTTGATGCTCATCCCCGCCGGAGTATCTCTTGTCTACGGCGAGATCGAGGGGGTGATAGCCTTCGTGATCCCGGCCCTCTTCACCCTGGTCATTGGACTGGTCATGGAGCTTTTGGGAGACGAGCAGGTCCTCTCCAACAAGGAGGGGTTCGCCCTGGTGGCCTTCGGATGGCTCGGTGCAGCAGCTACCGGGGCTCTTCCCTACATCTTTTTGGGCCTTAGCCCGATAGACGCCCTATTCGAGTCTATGTCAGGTTTCACGACGACGGGCGCCACCATCCTCGCCGAGGGCGGGAGAGACGGCCTTTGGATGATAAACGCCACCGTCGCCAGCCACAGCCTGGGGGCGACCCTCGCCCAGATGGCCTTCCAGAACGGCACCATAAGCTCCGCCGTCAGTTCAGCCAACCTCACGGCGTCGAACATATCCGCCCTCAACAACACTCTCGTCGGAGGCCAGACCAACCTCAGCTCAATCCTGAACGGGCCAGAGGACACCTACCGCGGCCTCCTATTCTGGAGGTGCTTCACCCAGTGGCTCGGAGGTATGGGGATCATCGTCCTCTTCATAGCGATCCTGCCAAACCTTGGCGTTGCAGGCCGCCAGCTGTTCAAGGCCGAGGTTCCGGGACCTACGGAGGAGATGATAAGGCCTCGGATCAAGGAGACGGCCAAGATCCTCTGGGGCGTCTACATGGTCCTCACGGCGGCCGAATTTCTGCTTTTGATGCTGGCAAAGATGCCGGCGTACGATGCCATATGCAACACCTTCTCCACCGTCTCGACCGGCGGCTTCTCCCCAAGGGTGGAGAGCATCGCCCACTACAGCGCCCTCGACTTCAACGGCCCCCTCATAGAGGTGGTCGTGATCGTCTTCATGTTCCTCTCCGGGGCGAACTTCGCCCTTCACTACAGGACGATGTACGTCAGCAGAAAGAGCCTGATCAGGGACCCGGAGTTCAAGTTCTACTCCCTTCTCGTCATCCTCTCCATCATCATCGTAGTCCTCATCGGCGGGATTGGTAACAGCTTCCTGGTCGAGGGGCCAGATCCCGAGGGGGTCGAGCTGGCGGGCCTCTACCTCAGGACCGCTGCCTTCCAGGTGGTATCGATCATCACCACCACGGGCTTTACCATCGTCGACTACGACCTGTGGTCCGGCCCTGCAAAGCTCATACTTTTAATGCTGATGTTCAGCGGCGCATGCGCAGGGTCGACGGCAGGAGGGATAAAGCTCGTCCGGATCCTCCTCACCATGAAGTACGGCCAGCGTGAGCTCTTCCAGTCGCTCCACCCAAAGGCCGTGATGGCGGTGAAGCTGAAGGGAAGCCCCGTCAAGGAGGACGTTCTCCACTCTATCCTGATATTCATCTCTCTGTACATCCTGATCTTCGCCGCGGCCACGGTGATCTTCGCCTCGGTCTGTCCCATTGCAGAGGAGGGGAATGCGCCGGAGGAGATCGTCTGCTTCGTCTCCGAGGATGGAGAGGGCGGCCAGAAGATCGTCTGTTTCGGATCGGAGGGCTGGAGCGAGGCCGAAGAGGTCCTCGGCCTCACCCCCAAGGAAGGAGGAAACGTGGCATGTTTCGTCACTCCCGAGAACGCCGCAAAGAGGATAGAAGTCGACAGAAGGCCCCTCAACCTCTCGGAGGCCTATTCGAGGACGGAGGATATAGTCTGCTTACGGTCCGGCGACTGCAGCAACATCGACATGGTCAGCGCCGCCTCCGCCGTGGCCACGACCCTGGGAAACGTCGGTCCCGGCTTCAACCGTTTCGGCCCAACAGACAACTACTCGGAGCTTCCGGGCCTGGGCAAGCTCGTCCTGATCGTCTGCATGTGGATAGGGAGGCTCGAGATCCTGACGGTTCTGGTTCTGCTAATACCCGACTTCTGGAAGAATTGATTTGATGCCAGAGGAACGCATTTGACGACGAGGGGGGACGGAAGTTGAAAAGGGAGATGAGGGTGGTCACCCTCAGCGAAAACTCCGCGGGCTTGAGAAGAGAGGTCCTCGCCGAGCACGGCTTTTCGGCTTACGTGGAGTTCGGGGACTATAGGATGATATTCGATGCAGGCCAGACCACAACCGCCGTCCACAACGCGTCCGTCCTCGGGATCGATCTTGGGGTTGTTCCCATCGCCCTCAGCCACGGCCACTACGACCACACCGGAGGCCTTGTGAGCCTTCTCAAAAAGACCGGCCCGGTGACCGTTTACGCCCATCCCGACGTCTTCGTCTCCCGGTACTCTCGAAGGGGCGGTGCCCTGAGGCAGATAGGAATCCCCTTCAAAAAAGAGGGTCTGGAGAAGATGGGCGCGGAGTTCGAATTTTCCAGGAAGGCGCGAGAGATCCGTCCCGGCCTGTGGCTCACGGGCGAGGTCCCGAGGCTCGCCGAGTTTGAAACGGCGAGCGAGAACCTGGTCGTCCTCTCGGATGAGGGCGAGATCACGGCCGACTCCCTCCTAGATGACCAGGCCCTCGTTCTGGTTCTGGAGAGAGGCCTATTCGTCCTGCTGGGTTGCGCCCACTCGGGGATGATCAACACCCTGGAGCACGCGAAACGGGTGACGGGCGTGGACACTATTCTGGGAGTTGCCGGCGGAACCCATCTCGGCTTCGGCGGAGAGGAGAAGCTTCCAAAAACGATAGAGGCGCTTCGAGGCCTCGATCTAGAGATCCTGGCCCCATCCCACTGCACCGGCTTTTTTGCCGCCTCGGCTCTGGCGGCAACGTATCGGGATCGGTTCGTCAACAACTGCGTCGGAACTGAGATAGTGCTTTGAGGGCCAGCCCTGTAACTCGGCGAAGGGGCATCGAGATCTGACGGACATCGAAGCCTTATCGGCATCGAAAGATCAGGTGGCAGAATCGTATCTGGGGCAGGTCCCCCTGACCACCACCATGGAAAGCCCAGGCTTTGCCAGCTCCTCACTCAAAACTTCTTCGATCGAATCCCGACTCGCAGGAAAGTCGATGGTCCTGAATCCTGGAACGATTCGATCAAGAATCGGGGTGATGTCGGGGACGAGCTGGCCTCCGGTCATCGCCGCAACTTCGTTCAGGAGGAGGACCACCAGGACCTCTCTGTTGTTGTACACAGAGTCGATGAGGCCCTGAAGGCCGGAATGGGCCAGGGCGTAATCGCCGACGAGGGCGACCCCCTTATTCCCGAAGCCTGAGGCGACCCCCACCGAGGAGCCGAGACCGTAGACGACGTCCACCGCGTCCAAGGGCGGCCGGACGGCCCTGATGCTGCAACCCGCGTCTCCTGCCACAGGGACCAACTGGTCTCGAACGGCTTCATAGACTGGCCGGTATGGGCAGTCGTCGCAGACGTTCTTGGAGCCGGGCCGGTCTTCAAACCTTTGGGGACGGGGGCCGGGCCCAGGCTGGTTGCCTGTGGCGATCAATTCCAGGGCCATCTCCAAATCCTGCGCCTCCATCCTTCCCCAGGGGAGGTGGCCGGTCGTCTTCCCGAAGACCTTCCCTCGGACCTGAAGCCGGGACTCGATGAAGGGGGTCGGCTCCTCTGCCACCAGGATCTTCTCGTGCTCTAGGGCGAACTTTTGGATCATCTCCCAGGGGAGGGGGTGGGAGAAGCCCGCGACCAGCAGGGGAAGTTTCACCTTCAAATTCAGGGCGAGGCGAGCAGGCCTTCCCGCAGCTATTATGCCGAGATCTCCTTTAGCATCCCTCAAGAAGTTGAGGGTAGAGCCGCTGGAGGCAAGCCTCATCTGGGGCAGGACATCGGTCCTGTACCTCTGGTGACGCCCCTTTGAAGTTAGGTCCCAGATCGAGCGGTCGAAGGTTCCAAATCTGCTTTTTTCCTCAACACGCTCCGGAAGCTGAACTGATGTCAATTTTCGAGCTTGATCTTTGAACTCGAAGGTGGTTCTGACCATCACCGGGGCTCTGATCTTCTCGGATAGGGCGAAAGCTTCCAACAAGGCGGGGCGGATAAGCTCGGGGCCCGACGGGTCGAGGACGGGAATCTCGCAGAGGGGGCCATAGTTTCTCACGTCCATCTCCGCCTGGGAACCCCGAGGTCCGACGTCTTCGCCCGCCAGGACCACGAGCCCAGCCCCGATGGTGTGGGTTGGAGCTATCGAGAGGGGGTCGGAGAGGAGGTTCACGCCCAGGTGCTTCACCAGGACGACTGATCGCCTCCCCGTGGCCGAGGCCCCCAGCGCCACCTCCATCGCCACCTTCTCGTTTATGGCCATCTGGGCCGTTTTCCCCAAAGCCGGGATGGCGTCGGTTATCGGGTAGCCCGGAACGTAGATCCGTAGATCAACCTCGAGGTCATAGAGGGTCTCTCGCAATTCGTCCACGCCGGTCAGCCCGTTTTTCACAAAATCGCCTCTTTCAGATCTCTGGCCTCACCGATTCGACGGGCCTCGCGCAGTAGGGGATCGCAGCCAGAGCCCCTATCAGACCCTGGCCGTCCAAGACGACCTCTGTGCCGGTCTTTCTCGCCGTCTCGACCGCGAGGTCGTAAGGTATCCGCTCGGTCCTGCAGAGGTGGGAGTAGCCCGTCAGGGGCGAGGGGTCAAACCCCCTGTAGACGACCATTCCGGTGTTCTCGGAGACGCTGTACCGCTCCAGAAGCTCCCGGAAGTCCGCCAGCATCCCGTCGGCCTTTCCCGGAAGGGCGGCGAACTCCACCGCCGTGGAGACGCAGTTCTGGGTCTTTGTTGGGACCGGGAAGAGCTGGACGAGGGCGTGGGAGACGTATCTTGCGTCGGGCCGGTCCACCTTCAGGGAGATGTTGTGGACGAGCGACCAGGTCGCGCCTTCGGTCTTGGAGTCGGTGTCGTCGACGCCGATGATGATCCTCTCTCTCCGCGGAAGGACGATCGTTCCCCGGCCCACCTTTCCTCCGCCGGACTCGGAGACTGTGCTCCTTAGGACGTCGCCTGCCCTCGACCGTGAGACGGTGGCCCCCACCCCGCCGCCGCCAAGGCCGGCGTAGGTTATCTCCACCTCGTCCTCCGTCACGATTACGGATTCAAAGCCCGCCGACCTCTTGGAGGAGGCAAGGTCAAGGTCCGCCTTCCCGGACTTTACCAGGTACCGAAACCACTCCCCAATGGATCGGGAGCTGATGACGAGGGGCCCCCTCGAGTAATGGTAGAGGGACCAGGCCCCGCCTCCGTAACAGGTGGACCGCTCCAGGATCTCCACGGTCTCGCCGTCGGGGCTCGTGACGGCGTGAATCTGCCTGTAGACCACAGCATAGGGATCGTTAAGACTTAGCACGCATAAACACCTCGAATGAATGCAAGTAAATCATCAGTTTCCAGGTTATGGATTTCGGACTATAAGATCTACGATTATGAGGCCTCAGATCGCCTGGCTTTCCGGGTCCTCTTCACCCACCCCCGACTTCATGTACTCCCTCAGAACGACGGTGGCGTAAGAGCCTGCTGGAAGGTCGAACTTGATCAGGGCAGACCCTTCCTCTTCCATCTCCACGACGGGGTCTAACTTCAGGAGGGCGGGCCTTCTATGCCCGGGGGACCCGAGGTCCGGGTTAGCCTCAACCCTGAAGTCGGAGAAGGTCACGCCCTCCTCATCCAGGACGGACCTCTCGATCTCGCCGGGAGCGCCCTCTGCAAACTCCGATCGGTACCCGAATAGCGGAAGGGTCACGAAGGCCCTGCCCCTCTCCGCCAGCCTGTTGACAGCCTCGCGGTTGGTGGCGTCGACCTTCTGGATCTTGTCGACGTCAGGAAGGCCGCCCTTCGAGAAGCAGACGACGTCCCCCTCCACCGCCCGGTCGAGAGGAAGGCCCGATATCATCCTTTTTGAGAGGATCCTGTTGAAGATGAGCGACTGGTAGGCGTGGACGAAGAGCCTCTTCAGGTTCGGCGCGAGGACGTCGAAAGAGTGGGCCCAGTCGACCCCCTCTTCCATGAGGCGACTCATCATCGCCCTCTCGTAACGGAGCCGGAAAGGATACTCCTTTAGGGCACTTGCGAAATCCCTGTCCTCCAAAAGCCTTGACCTCACGGCCCTGGTCGTCTCGGGCTCGCCGGGGAAAGGGAGGGCGAGGTAGGTGAGGACCGCTTTCTCCGGGTCGCCCCTCACCAGGGCCTCGCCGACGAGGTGGGTCACCGGCCTCACCTCGCCGAACCTCTGGACTCCGAAGTAGTTGGGAAGGCCGCCGAAGGCCTCGATCTCTTTTGTGACGCCGTCCAGGCGGCGGGCCGCCTCCTCTTCGTCGAGGTCGATCTCCGTTATCCTCACAATGAACCGATTTCCGCGAAGGTCGCCGAGGGAGACGGACCGGTTGGACTTTCCCAGGACTTTGATCTTCACGCCGGGAAGGGTTATTCGGTCGAGCTCTTTTTCGTCCAGGCTCGCTATGCTCATCCGCTGCCTGGTGACGGCGTTCTTATCCTTGGTTCCGGCCCAGCCGAACCGCTTCTGGCTGATCTTGAGCTGGCGCGATAGGTCCCTCACGAGATGGTGGGTGTCCCAGTCCACCTTCTCGACCTCGAGAACCAGGTAGCGTCCGCCCTCGTAATTCCAGTCCTCTCCGATCTCCTCGACGATGAAGTCCTCGCTTTTCCGGCGAAGCCGCCCCCCGCACCCTGGGGAGCCGGTGGCGTAAAACTCCATCCCGAGGGCCTGATCAAATTTTGAGGCCTCGATCATCACAGGTCCCCTCCTCCGACCCTCAGACGAGCTTCAGGTTTCCTGTGATCTTGTCGAGCATGGTGTCCGATGCGGGCCCGAGGCCCAGAGCGGTTACGGTTCCGGGCGGAATCTCGGTGAGGCCTGCGTCGATCACTATGGCGCTGGCGACCCCGGCCCTCTCCGCTTCCTCCCTCAGCCTGAAGATCTCCTGGAGGGCGGAAACCTTGAGGACGATCTTCCTTTGCCCTTCCTCCTTCCAGTCCCTGACGACGCGCTTGTCCGCCCGTTCCATGGCGAGGATCGCCGCGTGAGCCACCTGGACCGCCAATTTCCCGGAAGAGAGCTTCAAATCTTCGCGGATCACTATACATTGCTTGAACTCCATGATGGCGAGGGTTAGAGGCCGCATCAGATAAAAGGGTGCACGCTCCTTCAGCACAGATCCCGAGGAGCGGCAAAAGAGAAGGAGAAGAAAAGGGGAGGGGGTCCTGGCCTTTCAGGCCTCTCCCGTCATCACCTTGACGCAGAGGGGGCTTTTGACGATGTTGCCGAGCTTCGCCCCGATCAGGTACTCCAGGTTCTTGTCCGCGGCGATGTCCAGGATCCTCTGGGTGACGACGCCGTCGAATATGACGCCAGCCACGTCCCCGTTGGACTCCTTGAGCTCTTTTGCGAGATCCCTCACAGCGACCTCTCGGACCACGTTCTGGTTTCGATCGAAGAGGCGGGCAGAGAGGGTGCCGTTCAGGGCTTCGAGATGGGGCTCAAACCACTGGCCCACATCCTCGGCGGCCTCCGGCTCCTTTTCGACGATCGTCTCGGTTTCGAGCTCCGTATCGGGATCCCGTTCCTGCTCCTGGATAGAGGGCGCAGTCCCATGAGCCCGATCTGTTGCCCTGCTGATTCTGACCGGCCTTTCCCTGATCAGGCTCTTTCTTCTGGTCGTGACCTCACGCCGCTGCTTCTTCGAGAAGGGCTTTATCTTGTAGAAGTCCAGCACCTGTTCGACAGGGATCTTCTGGCGGAGGGCTCTGACGATCTCCTTCTGGGTCATGTCCTCGACGCACTTTCCCTCGGGGGCTCTGGCCACGTAATCGATGTCAGCGACCTGGAGAAGCTCCTTTACGATCAGCTCTCCTCCTCGATCTCCATCGGTGAAGGCCGTCACCACCTTCTTGCTGCACAGTTCGCTGATGGTAGAGGGGACGTTCGTCCCGCCGACGGCGACGGCGTTCTTGATGCCGTACCGAAGGAGGTTCAAAACGTCGGCTCTTCCTTCCACCACCAGGATGGCGTCGGAATCGAGGACGTTGGGACCTGCGGGAAGACGGTCCGGCCCTATGTGGGTGATCTCCTCCACCCGCACCGACTGCTTGATCTGTTCGGTGATCCCCTGGGTGTCCAGGAGGTTCTCATCGAACATCTCCATTATGATCTGTTTTGCCCGATCCACCACGTACTTTCTCTTGGAAGCCCGGACGTCCTCGATGTTTGAGACGTTGATCCTGGCTATGCAGGGGCCTACCCTGTCGATCGTCTCGAGGGCAGAGGCGAGGATTGCAGTCTCCACCTTGTCGAAGCTTGAGGGTATCGAGATAGTCCCGGAGGATTTGCCGCCGCTGGACGTGATCTGGACGTCGATCCGACCGATCCGGCCGGTCTTCTGGAGATCTCGCAGATCGAGATCGCTTCCGAGGAGCCCTTCGGTCTGGCCGAATATGGCGCCGACGACGTCGGGCCTCTCCACGATCCCATCTGCCGTGATCTCAGCGTGAATTACGTATTTAGTGGTATCAACATTCTGCATCATAGACACCTCAAATTTTAAAATAGATAAATAAATACACGCGCGACCCCGGAGCTGCACCGCTAACGCTGCACTGTCTCAGATTCTGACTCGGAGCCGAAAAACCCCAGCATATCATTGATTAGAGGATGATGGTGAATGTGTATCTATCTAGCTATTTCAATCGGTGGGCATCAACTTCGTGATTTTGAGCATCATTTTGATGATGAACTTCTGCGTATCGGATTCACATTTATCTTCAAGTCGGATGCGCACATTTCGGAGGCGAGGGTTCACTTCCTGAGAATCTATTCTCGTATTTTAATACATCACCCAGAGCATGAAGATGGGCTTAATGATCGTCCGGCTCGCAAATCAACTTTGCGAGCATCACCATTGCCAAGAATTAGAACGAAGCTAGTTTAATAACTTTGTGGTGGAGGTTTTGAAAGCTCAGGATGACCCGCCCTCTCTCCGCGGAGGCAGCAGTATGAGGTCGTCCCTGAACCTCAAAAACTCGACCTCGTCCCCTGGATTCGCCTTGAGATGGCCGGGCCTGGATGCGGAGACGGTCCTGTAGCTTTCGGGGTCCAGAACCTCCAGAACGTCCCGGTCCTCTGCCACCACCACCGCCCGCTCGGCAGAGGATCGGTTTCCTACGATGATCGCCTCTTCCGCTTCTTCTTCTGAGAGATATACCGTATTACCTTCGTGGAGAGAGATGCAGGCGGTCCTCTTTCCATCAAAGCCTCTGACCTCCAGAAAGGCGCCTTTTGCCCTGATCAGGTCGCCGGATTTGAGCCTCGGAAGCCTGACCAGGATGCTGGTTCTATGGACGTTCTTTCCGTCCCTCATCCCGACCAGCTTGTAAGATTCCTGAACGCTTCCCCCGAAACGCTCCTGGACAGCTCTCGCGATCAATCTCCCCTGCTGGGTCGATCCCACCACCAGGTCTATCCCGCCTTTTACGTCTTTACTCTCCTGGATGAAGGAGAGCCGGTCGCCCTTCAATAGGCAGCTTTCGGTCGTGGCCTCGGCGATCTTTCGGCTTTCATCCAGCTCCTCAAAGGCTGGAGCGCCTTTTGATCCCCTCACCTGGACGATCGCCTCGTAGTAATTTCCCGCCATCCTGCTGCACCTCTCGCAGGTGGCTCGCCGTACCGTGGCCGCAACTATGCATTCCTCTTCGGCCTGAAGTTCGCCAAAAGTTCCGGCCAGGTGGACAGCCACCAGGTACTGGGTGGCGTTCTTCCTTCTGACCGAGAGGGTGACCCGTGGATCCAACAGATCCTGGTGGACGCAAATCACCTCGGCCACGGCGTCGGAGATGAGATCCTCGATGGAAACCTGGGCCTCCTGCCACCGACCCCGGACCAGCTGCGAGCCGCAGACGGGGCAGAGGGTCACTTCGACGTGGTTCGGGCACTCGAGAAGGGTGGCCATCTCCAAACGGCACCGGTCGCAGAGGCCGAGGGAGGATGGCTCGCCGCATTTCGGGCAGACGCTTTTAAGCGTCACATTCGCACCATTTGGGCGGTGGGAACTCCGCCGATCCTGAGAACGTTTTTGCCATCGATGCAGCTGGTCTCGATGGCGCAGGCGACCGCTCTCTCGCCCACCATGTTGGCTATCGTGGCCTCGGCGAGGGCTTTTGCCACCACCTGGGCGGTGGCCTCCTCCTCGCCAAAGAAGGCAGACTCCACCGAGAGGCAGAGCTCGCCCTCGTCGAAGGTCTTTCCGAGAAGCTCGCAGTCGCAGACCGCCACCATCACCTCTCCGCTGACTTTGTGGGTTTTCAGGTACATCTTCTCTCGTCTGTCGTCGTCTTGCATCTTATCACATCATGGAAGCTTCAAAAAGCCGGGTCTCGGCTCGAAGATCTCGCCGTTTGTCCTGAGTCTCTTTATGATCTCTTCAGCTTTATGTCTCTCTATCCCCAGCTTTGCCTCGGCCCCGTCGAGGACCGCCTCCAAGGGGGCCGGGCCCTGGTGTTCTGAGGTCAGCTCTCGGATGAGGTCGAGCATCAGCCTCGTCTTGTCTCTCGCGCTCTTGCTCATCCCCACCGCCAGCACATCGGCGTCGAGAAGGCCGGTCTCTGGGTCGACCCCCACCTGGCGCAGGCACGCCTCGACGATCCTGATCACCCTTTCGGCGTCTCCCATGGTGATCTCTTCGCTGAGCCGAAGCTTTGCGCTCGACTCGCTTAGCCTGAAGAGGGCCTCAAGCTGCCTTGCAGTCACCGGAACGGGCTTGTTTGAGTCCTGGCCCTGCTTTCTCAGGTTGACGTAGTAGCTTTCAAGCTTCTCTCTCGCCTCGTCTGAGAGGACGGGGAAGACGTTCTTTCTCGCGTAGGCTATGTACTTTCGAAGGAATTCCGGCTCGATGGCGGGGCGGATCACATCCATAATAGCCTCCAGCTCCTCGTTGGAATAGCCGCCCCTCGAGGAGATCTCGCCGGCGTAGGTGGACTGGCCGATGTGGTGGGCGATTTTGGTGTCGCGGGCGTCGCTCGGCTCGTCGGTAAGAACGAAGATCAGATCGAACCTGGACATCAGGGCCGGCGAGAGGTTGATCTGCTGGGCTATGCCCTCGAACTTGTCGAAACGACCGAACTTGGGGTTGGCGGCGGCCAGGAGAGAGCATCGTGACTTGAGGGTCGCCATCACACCGGCCTTGGCGACGCTTATCGTCTGCTGCTCCATCGCCTCGTGGAGGGCGGACCGGTCCTCGCTTCTCATCTTGTCCATCTCGTCGATGCAGGCGATCCCCTTATCGGCCAAGACCAGGGCCCCCGCCTCGATCGTCCACCGGCCGTCGCCGAGCTCGTCCTTGACGGCGGCGGCGGTGAGGCCTGCCGAGGTCGAGCTCTTGCCCGAGGCGTAGATGCCTCTTGGGGAGAGCTTTGAGATGTACCGCAGAAGCTGGCTTTTCGCGATGCCGGGGTCTCCGACGAGAAGGATGTGGATGTCGCCCCTGATCCTGGTCCCGTCGGGCAGGCCCTTGGAGACGCCGGAGAATAGCTGAAGCGCCAGCGCCTCCTTCACCTCGTCGTAGCCGTAGATGGAGGGGGCAATGGACCTTTTGATGTTGTCGTAGACCATGGGATCATTCGCGAGATCCCTTATCTGCTTCTCGTCTTCTGGCTTGATGTCGATCTCTTCGAACTCCTGTTCCATCATCTCGATGGAGTTGCCCTCGAGGTAGAGGTCGAAGTAGGTGCTCTTCCCGGTCTGGGTCGTCCTCTGGTAGGACCGCAGAGCGCCGTTGATCACGACCCTGTCCCCTGGGTAGATCATCCCGGTCATGTCGTCTTCGAGCTGGACGTCCAGGGTCTGGGGCTGCTCGCCTCCGCGAAGCTCCTCGGGGGACTCTTGGACCCGGACGTTCTGGGCGTCTACGAACCGCGACTTGTCAAGCAGCAACTTGAAGGGTCCCCGCCTGTCGCAGGCTTCGTTGGGGCAGTCGTAGGGTTCCTGGAACTTGGAGGTGGTCTGCTCCTTGTAGAAGAGGTGGCCGCACCTCTGGCACTCGAAGGCCGCCGAGATCACCTTCGGCCGGACCTCGGTCACGGTCCGCACAAGCCCCTCGAGGGCGATCAGCCGGCCGATGTGGTCGGACCGTAGCTCGCTCGTCTTGTACCGCCGGGGCAGCCCCACGATCCGGAAGTTGGCCTTCTCCAAAAGGACGTCGATGGGCAGGTCGATCTCCAGGAGGGCGGTCTCGGCCGCCTCCAGGAGCGGCCCGGGCTTTTCGAGAAGCTCGTCGGCAAACTCCGGGTCGTACCGATCGATGTCCGGGAACTTGATGGCAAGGCTTCGGCGGAGGGGGTAGGAGTCGGCAAGCTCGAGAAGCTCGTCCCAGTACCTGCTCCTGATGAACTCCTCCCACTTCGCTACGGGATCTTCGACCATGGATGGGGAGAATTAAGGCGGGGGATGGTTCTAAAGCTTATCGATGTACGGGAGAAATGGGGCCGAGCGGCGCGATGAATGTTGAGGCAAGGGGGATGTGATCGGTCGAGACCCATTTCAATCAGATCAGTTTCGAGGCTTGCGACCGAGTGAATTCAGGTTATTTCGTACTGTCACCGTTTTTGGGTGGTCCTCCCCCAAACGCTCCCGGAATATCTTCAGGGCTCGCTCGTAGCACTTCCTGGCGCCTACCAGGTCGCCCATGTTTTTCAGGACCACGCCAAGGTTGTTGAGTCGAATGGCCACATTTGGATGGTTGGGACCTAGTGACTCCTCGCCTATCTCCAAGGCTCGCTCGTAGCATTTCTTGGCGCCTATAAAATCGCCCATGTCTTTCAGCACCGCGCCAAGGTTGTTGACATAAATACCAACTTGGGGGTGGTTAGAACCAGGTGTCTTCTCTCCAATATCCAAGGCCCGCTCGAAAAGCTTCCTCGCGCCCACCAGGTCTCCCATGACCTGCAAGACCCGGCCGAGGTTGTTGAGTCGAATGGCCACTTTAGGATGGTCGGGTCCTAGTGACTTCCCATCGATCTTCAAGGCTCGTTCGAAAAGCTTCTTGGCGCCATCCAGATCTCCCATGGCTTGCAGGACTAGGCCGAGATTGTTAACATCAACGGCCACTTTAGGATGGTTGGGGCCAAATGCCTTCTCGTCGATCTTCAAGGCCCGCTCGAAAAGCTTCTTGGCGCTCACCAGGTCGTACTGTGCCCTTAGTACCTCGCCGAGATTGTTGACACAAATGGCAAACAGAGGGTGGTCAGGGCCTAGTGTATTCTCTCCGATCTTTAGGGCCCTCTCGATGGCTGACTTGGCTTCAATGAACTCGGCACGTCCATGTAGGTAACATCCAGCCTGATTCAGAAGGCGACATGTCGATTCGGGGGCAGTCCCCAGCTTTTCGGCATGATCCGCCACAGCCATTGCGTGAGGCAACAAGATGGCGCACTTATCCCAAGTGAAGACATCATCGCTTTGGGATGGAAATGCACTGTTCACGAGTCGGACTGCAGCCTCAACCCATCTTTTTCGCTCTTCGTCTGACAATTGATCCCGCGTTACGGCCTGTACCAGCCTGTGGACCGAAAGCGCAGCATTTTCGGGACTCGCATCTATCAGCGAGTAGGGCCGTAGGGCGTCTACGGCCCGATTCACCGCCAACGTATCAGTTAGCGATTCAGGAATATGTTCATTTCCTTCGCCGAAAAGGCTTCGGGGAATTTCGTCCGGTGCTAGAAAGGCGCATAGGTTCAAGAGATCCGCGCCCTCTGGCGCCTCTTCTTTAACTCGATCCATCGCCAGATTCCAGGTTGTATCCACTTTGTCCCGATAGTCTGCTGGAGGTTTCTCATCTTTCCAAAGCTCCTTTCGCCGAGTTCGAAACAGCTCCAGATAATCGCCCAACGCGATTCCCTTTGCCAGAATGTACGCCTCGGCCTGCTCCAGCGCCAGGGGCAGACCGCCCAGTTCTTCGGCCAGCGCACCAGCTGCAAGCAGCGGGGCATGTTCGCGCCGGTCATCAGCTATTCGAATTCTAACAAATTCATCTGTTCGTAGCCGTACTTTCTTCTGGGATTCCTTGTGACTCAACATTCTCGGTTCAACCTTTTACGTGGATGCAACAATCCTTAAGACGGTTTTGTGACCATCCCAACCGCAGC
>JBFESM010000025.1:0-14589 GCA_041548445.1 Methanothrix sp.
CAGAGGATAGACGAGCCTGGGGCTGATGGTTCTCATGATCGGTCCCGTTGAAGAGATGCTGGCAAAGGTCGTGGAGACGACCGGAGCTGCCCATCTCACTCTCATAGATCCAGACTCCCAGAGCCCGGAGGTTGCGGGCAGAATGGCGAAGGCGGCGGCCGAGGGCGGCACCGATGCCATCATGGTGGGCGGTTCCGTCGGCGCGGCAGGTCGCGCCCTCGAGGATACGGTTGGTGCGATCAAGGAAGAGTCGAAACTGCCGGTGATCCTATTTCCCAGTGGTGTTTCGGGCCTCTGCTCCAACGCTGACGCCGTCTTCTTCATGAGCCTTCTCAACTCGAGGAACGCGAGCTACCTGATCGAGAACCAGGCCCTCGGCGCGCCGTTGGTCTATAGATACCATATCGAGCCGATCCCCATGGCCTACGTCATCGTCGAGCCCGGCGGGACTGTGGGGTGGGTGGGCGACGCCAAGCTGATCCCAAGATCCAAGCCCGAGCTTGCCGCGGCCTACGCCTTAGCCGGCAAGTACTTCGGCATGAGGATGGTCTACCTGGAGGCGGGGTCCGGGGCGAACGAGCCGGTGCCCCTGAAGATGGTGGCGACTGTAAAAAGGGCCCTCAGCGACACTCTTCTGATCCTCGGCGGAGGGATCAGGTCGGGGGAGGCTGCGCGAGATCTCGTGCAGGCGGGAGCGGACCTCATCGTCACCGGGACCGGGGTAGAGAAGTCCGAGAACGTCGCTGCCTTCGTCCGCGAGATAACCTCGGCCATAAAGGGCCGCTGATCCATCTTTTTATACCTTCTATTCAAATCTAGTTTCATGCCCTCTTCGTCTCAAACGACGGGAAAATTTCTTTCTGATCACGAGCTGGACGGCTTTCTCCTCCTCGGCGACAGCCTCTGCAACCTGGACATCTACTACCTATCCCGCTTTCTCGCCCCTGACCGCTTCGCCCTCCTTGCGGCATCGTCTCTATCCATCCTTGTCTCGGGGATGGAGGAGGGCCGGGCCAAAAAGGAGTCGGGAGCCGACGAGGTGGCCAGCACCTCCGATTACGGGATGATGGAGAAGCTGGCTAAGTTCGACCGGCCCGAGGACGCCTACATCGAGGTCTTGAAGGAGTTTCTCCAGGATCGCGGTGTCAGAAGGCTCGGGGTTCCAGGAGACTTTCCCGTGAGGGTCTACCAGGGCCTGGAGGCCGACTTCGATATATCGGTCCTGGAAAGCCCCGTCTCAGAGTGGCGAGAGGTCAAGACCTCCGAGGAGATCGAATATATCAAATATTCTCAGAAGGCCTGCGAGGACGCCATGTCGGTCGCCATCGAGATGATAAGAAACTCCCGGCCCTCTGGTGATATCCTCATTTTAGAGGGCGAGCCCCTCACCTCTGAGAAGGTGAAATCCGCCATCGATGTGGCCCTGCTGGAGAATGGCTGCGAGGCGCAAGACACGATCGTGGCGGGGGGGATAGATGCGGCCGACCCCCACTGCAGCGGTTCTGGCCCCCTGCCCGCAAACTCTCCGATCGTCGTCGACATATTCCCTCGCTCCAAGAAGAGCCGTTACTTCGCGGACATGACGAGGACCGTCCTTCGGGGCGAGGCCGACCAAAAGATAGTCGAGATCTACCAGGCTGTCCTGGCGGCCCAGGAGGCGGGCATCGCAGCCGTCAGGGCGGGGGCGACCGGGAAAGAGGTCCACGCGAAGGTCTGCGAGGTCTTCGAAGAGCAAGGCTACTCCGAACGGGAGGGGCGGGGTTTCATCCACTCCACGGGCCACGGGGTGGGTCTCGCGATCCACGAGAGGCCGTCCCTCAGCGAGGTAGGGGGCGGCCTCGTCGAGGGGAACGTCGTCACCGTGGAGCCCGGCCTCTACTATCCAGAGCTGGGGGGGGTCCGGCTCGAGGACCTGGTGGTGGTGAGGAAGGATGGATGCGACAACCTTACCAACCTTGAAAAGCGGCTTATCCTCTGAAAGGAGTACGATCTTTCATGGACGCTGAAGTGCTTGAGAAGTACAGGAAGGCCGGAGATATCCTGGCCAGGGTTCGAGACGAGGCGAGCTCGATGATCGATGTGGGGGTCTCTATTTTGGAGGTGGCAAACTTCGTCGAGGAGAAGACGCGAGACCTCGGCGGCGAGCCCGCCTTCCCCTGCAACATATCTCGGGACAGGGTCGCGGCTCACGACACCCCCCGGCCCCAGGACGGCGACGTCTTCGGCGAGGAGATGGTGAAGCTCGACATCGGTGTGCACGTCGACGGCTACATCGCCGACTCTGCCGTGACCGTGGATTTAAGCGGCCATACGGACCTGGTCGAGGCCTCGAAGGCGGGTCTCGCCGCGGCGATAGAGCTCGTCGAGCCTGGCGTAGACACGGCGAAGCTTGGAGCTGCCATCGAGGATGCGATAAGAGGATACGGCTACAACTCGGTTGTGAACCTGACAGGCCACGGCCTCGGACGCTACCAGGCCCACGGCGAGCCATCGGTGCCGAATAGGGCGATCGAGAAGGGCGTGGAGCTATTGCCCGGAGACGTGATCGCCATCGAGCCCTTCGCTACCGACGGCGTTGGCAGGATATCGGAGGCCCCTCTGGTCGAGATCTTCTCCTTCGTCGCCAAGAGGCCGATTCGGTCTCCGCCCGCGAGAGCCCTTTTAAAGCAAGTCCAGGAAAATTACTCGACCCTCCCCTTCGCCCGGAGATGGCTCTCGGGAGACAGGATCGATTACGCCATCAACCAGCTTCTCCGAGCGGGCATCCTTCATCGGTATCCTCTGCTCTGGGAGGCCGAGGGCGCCCTCGTTTCCCAGGCCGAGCATACGGTGATCGTTATGGAGAACGGGTGCGAGGTGACCACGAGACCGAGGTGACGGTCAGGAATCTGTGCCGTCGTCCTCGGAACCGTCGTCTTCCTTGTAGCTGTCGTCCCCGATCTGGGCTGCGGATATGGCGTCGATGCCGTCCAGAAGCTCTGCCGTCAGGCAGTATGGCATATCCGCGAAGGCCTCTTCGGGGAGTGTCTCTCCTCCGATCACCCTCGCGCCGATGTCGCTCAGGATCCCCAGGGCCTCCTCCATCCGGTCAGCTTCCTCGGCGAGGACCGCCTTTCTCACCATCTCTCCCAGGGACGTCTTTTTGTCGTAACCCCCGTCTATGTAGCGCTGACTGGAGAAGAATACGGCCGTCAGGGCGGCGTTCAGCGACTCCAGCATCAGGGTTGCGTCCTCTCCGAGGGACTCGTCTTTCTCGGAGACGATATCCCTGATCTCGTCTATGGTGGATATCGCCTCCTCTTTGGATATCGTGCCGTGTTCGCATCTTGCGATTACCTTGAGGCAGGCCAAAACCACGTCGTCCATGGCGTAGACGAAGACCGCAGCTGATGGGTCCTCATCGGACTCTTTGAGGGTGAACCCGCTCTCCTTTATCTTGTTGATCCAGTTCTGCCAGCGGCCCCGGGTGTAGAACTCTTCTTTCATAAGATCCTCTCATCGGTAAGCATCTATCAGTGCTACCCGTTCCAGTACGAGGTCGGGAATCCTCTCCTCGCCTACGGCCTCGATCTCCGGTTCCCTTATGTCGAAGGCCTCCTTCACGGCCGCCGGGCTGAAGCGTGGCCCGTCACCGTCGACCTCGATGATATCGGAAATTTCCAGAGGTGTGCCGTTCTCCATCACTATCAGGGCGACCCGCTGGGTGGCCTCTGATACGCCCATGGAAAGCGCCCGCTCGATCTGTCTTTGGCCTGAAGCATAACGCAGGATTTCAAGGCCCAGGTCTTTGGCCACGTTTCTTTTTTCGGAGAAGGCCCGCATCGCCTTTTCCGCGGCGAAGGCGGCGTGCTGCTCGCCCACCACCACGGATGCATCCATCGCCTGGATGACGCAGCCGTGCCTATTTTGAGCATCTCTCAACGCCGCCAGAAATGCTTCTTTATCCCTTATCTTAGGCCTTCCAAAGAGCAGACGAAGATCGCTCATCAACGGGTGGTTCGGCGACGGAGTTTAAAAGTTTGCGGTCGCATAACTGATCAAGATCGGGATGGTGGTGGGGCGAACCCGATCAATGTGGATGAAATATAAAAATAGATTTGGGCCGATCGCGAGGGTTCCGGGCGGCCCGGAGGGCGATGAAGCCGTCAGCACTCTACAGCGTCGCCTGCCTCCATGATCACGACCTCTGAATCGCAGAGCGTCTCCACCAGGTCCCGGAACTCGGCAGGGTCCTGCCTTATTCGGGGCCAGGTGTTGTAGTGCATCGGGATGACCAGGTGGGGCCTTATCCAGCTGGTGGCTATGGCCGCCTCCCTGGGGCCCATGGTGTACCTCCCTCCGATCGGCAGCATTGCCACGTCCGGCCTGTAGAGGTCTCCTATCAACCTCATGTCGCTGAAGAGGGCGGTATCTCCGGCGTGGTAGACCCTGATCCCATCGTCGATCACAAAGCCAGCAGCCTCGCCGCCGCAACTTGGCGGATCTGTGACGTTTATATCTGAGGAGTGTATCGCCCGGGTCATGGTGAACAGGACGTCTCCCACCTGGAAGGTGCCGCCGATGTTCATACCCTCAGATTTGACCCCCTGCCTGTCCAGGTATCTCGCCACCTCTGAGACTGCCAGGACCGTAGAGCCCGTCCGCCTGGCTATATCTTCTGCGTTGCCGAGATGGTCGGCATGGCCGTGGGTGACGGCTATGAGATCCGGATCGAACTCGTCCACCGATTTTGGTGCCATGGGGTTATCCCGGATGTAGGGGTCCACGAGGATCTTCGTGGACTCGACGAGTTCAAAGCAAGAATGAGAAAGCCAGGTTATCTTCATATATCCCCACCTGGGCCCATCGCTGTCTTCGTCCAGATTTCCGAAGGGCGACGGATTTTGTAGGTCGAAGGAGCGACCTTTCGGCCGCTCCAATCGTTCCCGGGTTTAAACCAGTCCTGAACGCTGAAGTCTCAAGAGATCAGAGGTGTCCAGCTTTTCTCCCTGTCTGAACTGGGTGAGGATATCTTCGGCCTCTTTCCTGACCTCGGCCTTGACTTTATCCTCTCTCTTCTCTCTGTTCTTTCTCCTGAGACCCGTGATGATCTTGTCGAAATCGCGTATCTCTCTTTGAGTTCTTATGAACTCTCGGTGCTGCTTGTCGGCCGCCTCTTGGGCCGTTACGAACTCCCGGTGGGAGGCGTCAGCCTGGGCCCTCACCTGGTCGGCCTCTTTGAAGGTGGCGATCATCTTGTCGTGGTATTCCTGGGCGAGCTCTGCGGACTTTGTGACGAGATCGTGGTATTCAGATGCCTTGTCCCGAAGCTCTTGCGCCTCGTCCAGAAGATCTCTGAGAACCTCGTTCTTCTCCATCTGCTCCTTTCTCGTCTTGAATTCGGCTCGGAGCGCTGAGATCCTCTCGACCAACTGCTTCTCCTTGTCAGGGCTCAAAACCTCGGTCTGCTGTTTGAACTCCATGTGGTCTATCTCTCTACGCAGACCTCTGATGGACCGATCGCCAGTCAGGTTGTGCTTCTTCCTGATCTCGTCTATCTTAGCGTAGATGTCGTTGGTCTTCTCGTTGTACTCGTCCCGATTCTGTTTGGCCTCGGCCACGTTTTTGTTGTACTCGTCACGGAGCTTCTTGAGCTCTTGCGCCTTGTCTATGAGCTCCTTGGTCTTCTTGTTCAGTTCGTTCCGCTCCGCGGCCCACTTGCTGGCTTCAGCGTTCAATTGGCTGCGATTATCCTTATAATCGACTGCCTGTTGCTTCAGCCGGGCCTTCTTTTCTTCCAGTTCTGCCAGCATCCCCCTTTTGTCCTCCTTTTCCAGCTCTAGGGCTGGGTCTAACGTCCTTTCCCTACGGCACTATTCATCGTGGGGCACCATCAACATCACATGCTTGCTCAATCGACCTGCTTCAGGAGAGATCTCTATAAAATCTCGACTTTTGTTGCTATCTGATGATCATCTCAGCCTGGCTCTTCGCGCCTCTGATGGAAGAAGCGCGTTTTTCCAGCTCCCTGGAACCAAAATATAGCTCTTTCCCAAGATCGATGTCTATGGGCATGTGGCAATTTTCTAGTTTATCCCCTACGTATTAATCTTTTGGTTAGAATCGTCTTTCTGGGGTCGTATTAAGTAATCGCTTTTTGCCCTCGATTTCTCCAGGTGGGCCGGATGGTTCGTTCAAGGGCGGTTGATCGGGGCTGTAATTTAAGTCCGATGGTCTTCTGGTCGGTTTTCTTGGACTCACTTGTATGTTGCAGCGGCATATTCGATAAGGTATCCGGCGGTATCGTCTACCCCATTCACAGTTCCCCCTCTTTTGACCACAATTTACAAGTTCGTCGGAGACCATAATCACATCTGTTGGTTGAGGTGTCGTATTGAAGCCTGAGATGTATAAAGGGATGCCCGCCGTTTTCAAGAGAAAGGATGGGAAGTTCGAGATAAAGATTCTCGTGACCGGTGGGATGCTCACCCCTGGTTAGATCAAGCGAATAGGAGAGGTGGCCGAGAAGTACGGCGCTGAAGTGCACATCACCGTGAGGCAGGAGCTATCGATCCTCAAAGTTCCCGAGGGAAAGCTGGAGGCGGCACTCAGCGACCTCAAAGAGGTGGGCCTTGCTCCCGGCTCCGCAGGCATGACCTTTCGGAACGTCGTCTCCTGTCTTGGAGAAGAGTACTGCTTCAAGGCCGCGGCCGAGACCACTGGCCTTGCCAAGTAGATTGGGGAGAGATTCACGGGCGAGAAGACCCCAGGTCCCCTCAAGGTCGGGATTGGTGGATGTCCTTTCCCCTGCACCAGGCCCCAGTTAAACGAGATCGGCCTCATGGGGAGGGTCAGGCCAGAGCTGGACCTTGAGAAGTGCATTGGGAGCGAGAATTGTGTCCAGGTCTGCAAAGTGGGGGCTGCCTTCCGTCGTCGACGGAAAGGCGGTCATAGACTACGACAAGTGCGTCATGTGCGGCCGGTGCGTCGTGAACTGCCCCGTCGGGGCCAGGTACACTGCCGAGGACGGGTTCATGCTATTTGTGGGCGGACGCGGGAGCTGGCCGCCGCACGAGGGCTGGATGCTGCGCGACTTCGTGGCCCGAGAGGAGATCTTGCCCCAGATCGAGCGGATCCTGGAGGTTTATAGGGAGGGTGCCAAGCCCGGAATGCGGCTGCGCGAGTTCATAAACTCCATCGGGTTTGAGGAGTTCAAGCGGCGGGTTGAGTCTTCCGTGGCCGAAAAGAGCTGATGAGACGATTTCTGCTTTTGTCCAACCATTTCCCCATTTTCATCTCTTTTTTTGCAACCGCCAAAGAATGAAATTCATTTATGACATCGAAAATCTCATATGTTTACCTTTTTTATCGGAAAAAAAATCTCGGATAACCTGGAGAATTTCGCTTTCGACCCCTCCGATAATATATCATGCAATCAACAGATTAAAATAGGGGGGTGGCTTTAGATTAATGTAAGACTCTACTAACTTAGTTTAGACGGAGGGAGAGATTTGAGAAAAGTTACACTCGCGATACTCGCCTTGTCGTTCCTGATAGGGATGGCGACGACGGCGGTAGCTGGAATCAGCTCGAACGTCAGCTTCGACTTCGACCAGAGCGTTCAGGGCAGCGGCTACTTCATGACCTACAGGTACATCCAGCTCGATTCGCCACATACTGACCTGAAGGGCCCGATGTACAAGGACTACGCCCACGGGAGCGGCACCATCGACAACGAGATAACCATCTGCGCGCAGGAAGTCTATTACAAGAATAACATAGGTAAATGCTACTTTGAGGAGGAGGCCTACTCCTGCATCTCTGCGAGAGAGGACAACTCCATGGTCTACTCTCCGATGACCATGTCCTACGGGAACGGCTATTACGCCAGAAACCCGATCCGCTACGACTCCCTGCTGAAAGAGAAGACGGTCATAAAGAACTACAAGCCCGTCACCATGATGCACCACCAGGTGGAGTACGCGAAGGCCGTGGACAAGGAGATCGACATCATAGTCAAGGACAAGAATTATACTTACACAGATCCGGTCTATGAGGGTGTCGGCTACACCTCCATGAGGATCAACGAGGACGTCACCGACGGTACGGTCCACGTCGGAGTGCTCCAGGGCGAGCCCAACACCATGAGCACGATTGGTTACATCAACCCGGAGACCACCGCCTGGAAGAACCCCATGATCGAGATCGATGAGGACTACGTCGGAACCTTCCACATCGAGAAGAACATGTCCATCGATGTGCCCTACAAGAAGACGGTACCGGTGCAAGACTGGCTCTCCTGCTGCATAGGCGGATGCGCTGACATGGACGAGTGTGACAGACGGTACATCTGTGACGAGTGCATTGTGGGCGAGCTGCCCATCGCCGCGGTGTATGAGCCAACGACCAGCGGTGGATGCTGCGGCAACTGATCGGGGAAATCGTCCCCCCCTCTTTTTTCTTTATTTTATCGTTCTTCCTCATACATGGCCGAAAAGGCTTAACCATCGTTGGGGCCAGTGGCATCTCATGCGATTTATCGACTGGGAGCCGATCTACGAGGAGATCCTGGTGGAGTTCGGTTTTTCCCGAGAAAAGGATGAAGATGCGGCCCGCCTTCTTCAGAGCTTGCTTTGGGGTCGAGAGGGGGATCTCTACGCCGAAGATCTCGAGTCTATTATCGGGGGGCGCGAGGTCCTCGTCTGCGGGAACGGACCGAGCCTTCGGCGAGAGCTGGAGAAGGTCCTGGAGGAATTGGACACGGGAAAGATCGCTGTGATCGCCGCCGACGGGGCGACGACGGCCATCCTTGCGGCTGGCGTTCTTCCCGACGTGATCGTGACCGACCTTGACGGCTTTCTCCCGGACATAATCGCTGCCAACGAGAGGGGCTCAGCGGTGGTGGTCCATGCTCACGGCGATAACATGGCCTCCCTGAAAGAATACGTCCCGCAGCTCACGAAAGTTCTCGGCACGACCCAGTCCGAGCCGATGGAGGGAGTCTTCAACTTCGGAGGCTTCTCTGACGGAGATAGGTGCGTCTTTCTGGCCCGGAATTTTGGAGCATCGAAGATCAGAATAATCGGCTTTGATTACGACGATCCGGCCGTCACCCCAGTCAAGAAGATGAAGCTGAAGTGGGCACGAAGGCTGGTGGCGATGGCCCTAGAAAACGCGTCTACACTTTAGTTTTCATCTCCGAGAGGGCTGTGGACAGGGCTTCAATCGTCTCTTCCAGGATCTCGGCCTTTTCGCGGGCGGCGTCGATGACGACGAACCTCTCCGGCTCGTTTCTTGCCATCAGCTCGAAGTTTCTGGCTACCTCTCCGAGAAACCCCTCCCGCTCGAACTTTTCGGGGCCTTTCGGCTTCTCTTCGGCCGCCCCCTTTTGTCTCGACAGGCACCTCTCAACTGCAAGGCTCGGATCTATCGAGAAGAGGATGGTCTTGTCGGGGACGACGCTCCATGGCCGGTGAAGCTCTCTCACCCATTCCAGGGGCTGGGGGATGACGCCTCGCAGTGTGGCACCCTGGTAGGCGACCCTGGAGTCGGAGTACCGATCCGAGATCACCACCATGCCCCTCTCCAGGGCGGGGATCATCGTCTCTGCCAAGTGGCGGGCGTGGTCTGCCATGAAAAGGAATAGCTCTTCCAGCTGCTCTGCCTCTCTCCTCCCCGACCCCTTACCTTCCGCCGTCCGGGAGCTGCTCTTGAGCTTCTCTCTTATCATGCGCCCCTCTTCGCTTCCTGTAGGCTCGGCGGTGAAGAGAAAACGCCTCTCAGCAAACGGCGGCCTCTTCTCCTCGGCGATCCGTCGGGCGAGCTCGGTGACGGCCGTGGACTTTCCGCTCCCGTCTATCCCCTCGAAGGTGATCAGAATTCCCCTCATAATTTGCAGGCTTCGATCAAGAGCTGCTGATATTTAAGGCATGGCCGAAGTTCGATAAAATAAGACCCACATTAATAAATCAAAATTAATAAAGATATGTCTGATGATGTTGATATGTCGCCCGATGCTCTGCTAACTCTGAGGCCTCATCCTCTGGACAATCCGCAGTCGGCTCAGTGACCCTCGCAGCGGGCTTATTTGTACCGCATCTGGGTTGTCTTGAGGTCATGGGCAGACTATAGTCAGTATCTCCCCCAAGGACCTATCAACGCGGCTTTTCGTGTCGTTCCCCGTTTGCACCGGCAGTCACGGCGACGGCGGATGCCTGGGCTCCTGCCAGTCCTCTAAAGGGAACTCCCAACATATAAGCAAAGTACTATATAAAGATGCCGAACTGCATCGATTCGTCGAGGTTCTCCCGGCAGGGTTCTAATATAATTTCGGCATAAACGCCGCGTGGCAAAGGTTAAATCGAAGTTGTGCGTTGAATATCTTCGGAGGTGTTTCATCTGGCTGATAACGTCTACGTGGTTGGCCACAAAAGTCCAGACACTGACTCTGTAGCAGCGGCTATTTCCTATGCGAACCTGAAAAACCAGCTCGGGATGCCGGACATATACGTTCCCGCGGCGGCGGGAGAGATCAACAGCGAGACCAAGTTCGTTCTCGAGCACTTCAGCGTCCCGGTGCCGGAGACGATCACCGACGCCAAGGGCAAGAAGATAATCCTCGTTGACCACAACGAGGTCGCCCAGGCCGTGGACAACATCAAGGAGGCGGACCTGATGGAGGTCGTGGATCACCACAAGATCGGCGATATCCAGACCGGAAGCCCCATCTTCTTCCACAACGAGCCCGTCGGCAGCACCGCGACAATAATCTCGGCGATGTACGACCAGTACAAGGTCCCCATCTCCAAGGAGATGGCAGGCGTGATGATATCCGCCATCCTGAGCGATACCGTCCTCTTCAAGTCCCCCACCTGCACCGAGAAGGACAAGGAGCAGGTGGCAAAGCTCGCCAAGATCATCGGTGAGGACTACGAGCAGTACGGGATCGCGATGCTCACTGCCAAGAGCGACATATCTACCAAGACCGCTCGGGACATCGTGAAGGGCGACTACAAGCAATTCGATTTTGCAGGGACGAAGGCTGGCGTAGGCCAGATCGAGGTCATGGACCTCTCGGTCCTGGATCCCAGGAGAAAGGAGATCCTGGAGGATATGGAGAAGGTGAGGAAGGAGGAGGGTTTGAGCTTCGTTCTGATCATGCTCACCGATGTCATGAAGGAGGCGAGCGATCTCCTCTTCGTCGGAAAGCCGGTGGACAAGTTCGAGAAGGCCTTCGAGGGCAAGATGGAGAACAGTTCCATCTACAAGAAGGGCGTCTTGTCGAGGAAGAAGCAGGTCATCCCCCCGCTGGAAGCGGCCTTCAAGTGAGGGCGAGCTTCCTCTTTTTTCCCATTTTTTCTACCTGCTCGGATGGACGTTTTCGTCCCTCATCCTGACCAGCGGTTTTGAGAGATGCCTCCTGGCGCAAGGAGGAACCTCGTAGAAGCCCGATTCGATCTCTCTTGGAAGGGTGGCCCCCACCTTCCCCTCGGCTTTGGTACCGCACCTCCTGCACCGGTAACCCTGGCCCCGGCCCGCAGACTTCATCCGTCGTTTGCAGGAGGGGCAGATGGGGGCTTCCAGGGCCGTCCTCTCGGCCAGGTTGACGATCTCCATCTTCTCGATGTTGAGGGTTCTCTTCTTGACGGCGCCGTAGACCTCGATCAGATCTCCGGGGACTAGAGCCCTGACCAGATCCCTGAAGTTCTTCGTCGGCTCGAAGGCAGCGCACTTGATGGTGCCTTTTCCGTCCTCTGACTCGAGGGGGAAGAATAGGTGGCCCCCCTCGATCGCCTCGGGCTCTTTTGCCACCACGCCTCTGAGCCTGTAGCTCCTGTTCTCGACGACATAGGGGATCTCGCCTTGATTGATGTGAGCGTCTGTCCCCTGATTTGTCTTGTAGATCACCATCCTCTCGAAGGGCTCAGACCTTATCGTCTCCAGAGCCGATCTCAGAAATTCCGGGTCTTGGCCCCTTATCCCGAAGAGAACAGGATCTTTTGAGTGGGGGGCGAAGACCACCTTTCTGTTGTGGTGGTCGACGGTGTCCCACGTCCCAGGGTAAGTCAATTCGTCGGCCCTCCAGACCGACTTCTCATCGATCTGTCGGGGAGTGCCCCAACGCTCGGGCCGCCGATAGGCGAGAAGCTCGTAGGTTCTGTCCGGAAAATCTGCGCCCATGGCCGCAAGAGCGCCGATCAGGCCTTGTCTGTTCTTGAAGCCTCTGGACCAGAGGCCGTATCTCTCGATGATCTCTTCGGCCTCTGTGACCTCCAAAATCTCGTCGAGGGCCCTCCTGTAGAAGCTGGTTAGCTCCGCTGGCACCTCTTCTGCCACCACCAGGCCCGGGTTCGTCTTGGGGCCTGAGAAGTCGGATAGCTCCATCAGGGTCTTCAGGGCGACCTCTTTGGCCTTTTCAGGCTGGTCGGTCTCGAGGGAGAAGGAGATGGCTGCGTTTCCCCTGGTCTTGAACTGGACGCAGGGGTTCAGCCTCACAAGCCTCGGGAGGTCCTTGATCTCGCCGATCCTTTCGAGCCTTTCCATCATCACCGCTGCGAGGTATGTGGTGCAAAGCCCCTTCTCCGAATCGGTATCGTCTACGCCTATGGTGATCATGATGGTGAACCTTTAAATAACGGCTAAGCTCAAACATATATAATGATGAATAAGGAGTTTCTGACCGATCGGGTTTCTGATCTGCTCGTGAAGTCGGGATTTTCGGTCTCGGACCGGTGTTACGTCAGGCCGAAGAGCTTCGATTTGGCGGCCAGGCGAGGCGGCGTTCTCCTTATTCTCAAGATCCTCTCAAACATCGACGGCCTCAACGAGAAGACCGCGGTAGAAATTCGCCGCCTGGCTAAATATCTTTCGGGAAACCCTCTGTTGATCGGGGAGAAGACGAGGGATCACCATCTTGAGGGCGGCGTCGTATACTTCAGGTACGGGGTTCCCACCGTTAGCCTCAGCACTATAGCAGACTGGATCGTCGACGACATCCCCCCCTTCGTCTACGCCGCCCATGGGGGCCTTTACGTCAAGATCGACGGCCGTCTTTTGAGACGGCTCCGGCTGGAGAGCGGGATATCTTTAGGAGCTCTCGCCTCGGAGCTATCCGTCTCCAGGCGGACGGTCAGCAAGTACGAGATCGAGAGCATGGACACCTCCATCGATGTTGCCCTCAGGCTCGAGGAGCTCTTCGGCCAGGAGCTGATAAAGCCCGTCGAGATCCTGGAGCCCGCGAGACCCGTGGCCGAAGAGCTGGAGCGGATCGACGACAAGGTTCTCAGGCACCTCTCCCAGATCGGCTTTGACGTCTTCCTCACAGCCCAGTCTCCCTTCAACGCCATCACCCAAAACAACGATCTTGTCGTCCTGACTGGGGTCGGCAAGTTCTCCACGACCATGCTGAAAAAGGCGAGGCTGATGAGCAGCCTCTCGATCATCACCAGGACCTTTTCGGCGGTGATCGTCGACGGCGAGACGAAGGTCGAGCGGATCGAGGAGACGGCGGTCATCGAGACCCGGGAACTGAAGCTGATCGACAAGACAAGCGAGTTTGCAGACCTCATGTCGGAGAAGCAGGATCGGTGAGATGCCCCGTTCTCGATCTAGGAGGACCTTTTTGTGATGCCCAACCTGCCTGAAAGGCTCAGAGAGTCGGGGAGGGTCTTCGTGGTGGCGGTGGCGGGGGACAGCGGGTCTGGCAAGACCACCCTCTCCAGAGGGATCAGAAGGCTTCTCGGCGAGGATCTCGTCTCCACCTTCAGCATGGATGATTACCACAGCCTCGACCGCGAGGAGAGACGGGTCCGGGGGATAACCCCTCTCAACCCCGCTGCAAATCATCTCGACCTTTTGGCCGAACACCTCGAAGCTCTCCGGAAGGGTGAGGAGATCGACAAGCCAGTCTACGACCACACCGATGGAAAGATCAAAGGGCCGGTCCCCTTCAGGTCTGCCCCGGTCCTGATCATCGAGGGGCTGCATCCTTTTTACACACCCGAGCTTCGACGCGAGATCGACCTCAAGATCTTCGTAGACCCAAGCCGCTCCGTCAAGCGCCGCTGGAAGATAAAACGGGACTGCGTCGACCGGCATTATGAGCGGGAAGCTGTGATGAAAGAGATCCTGGAGCGGGAGCCCGACTACAAGATGTACGTCGACGTTCAGAAGATCTACGCTGAGGCCGTGGTCAAGATCGAGGACTCGAGGCTTCCGCCGCCTCTTTCGGCAGAAAAACCTCCCGAAAGGTACTCGGTCAGGCTCATTCAGGAGGTGATGGAGACGCAGCTATCGGAGGTGGACCTCACCATCGACCTTTCTGCTCTCTTCCGGCTCGCAGAGCACGAGTTTTCGATCGCCTTCCAGCGGGACGACTACTACGGCAAAAGGGTGAGCGTCATGACCATCGACGGTGAGCTTCACCGATCGATGATCGAGGGGTTGGAGGAGAAGCTCTGCAGCCTCATGGGGTCGCAGGCTCCCATCTGCGACCGGGCCGGTGGCGAAGAGGTCAGCGCCACCGGGATGGTCCAGATCCTCCTCTGCTGGCGCCTTTTGGAAAAGCTGCAGCTCCATCTGGCGAAGATCGAAAAATAAAATGCCCTGCCC
>JBFESM010000026.1:0-14402 GCA_041548445.1 Methanothrix sp.
ACCATCTCCAGAAACTCGGCCTCGGTCTCCGTCCGGGGACCTCCAGCTATGACCACCGGCACGGGACAGCCCTCCACCACCTCTCGAAAGGAATCGGGATCGCCTGAATAGCTGGTCTTGACGACATCGGCCCCCAGCTCCGCCCCGACCCGAGCGGCGTGGGCTATGTACTCGGCTCGGTGCTCGTCCTCGATCTTCTTTCCCCGGGGGTACATCATGGCGAGCAATGGCATCCCCCACTCCTGGCACTTTCGGGAGGTCTCACCGAGGGTGGCAAGCATACTACTCTCGTCCTCGGCCCCCACGTTCACCTGGATGCTGACGCCGTCAGCGCCGAGCTTCAGAGCCTCCTCGACCGTCGCCACCAGAATCTTGTTGTTCGGGTCGGGTCCGAGGTTTGTGGAGGCCGAGAGGTGGAGGATCAGGCCCAGGTCCCGGCCGTACCCCCGATGGCCGAAGGAGGCCGCGCCCTTGTGGACGACGGCAGCATCCGCGCCCCCGGCGGCGACCAGATCTGCCGCCTCCCTCACATTCTTTATCCCCCGGATCGGCCCGACGGTGACGCCGTGGTCCATGGGGATGATGACCGTCCTATCCGTCTCCCTGTTGAAGATCCTCTCCATCCTGACTGACTTTCCAATCAATTGTATCTCTCCGAAGTTTGATGTATAAATAAGTACAATAACGTACTATATTTAGCTTTGATGGACACAATTTTTGATATTTATAGGTTCCCGTCCATCGGCTCGCCAGGCTCAAATAGAACCGCTGATTGTAGCATGGGGAATGGGGAGTGATCATCATCGCAATTTCGAGACCGATTTCAAGATCCGAGGGCCGCCTTAGTAGATCGAGCCTTGAGAGATCTGGGATCTTATGCCGGGTTTTAGGATCAACAATTTCATTTCTGATCGTGGGGGCGATCCTCGCCAGCACCGCTCTCGCTGGGGGCAATGGAGACTGTCCGGACTGTCCTCCCTGGGATCCTGACAAATTCGATGCCTGGTGGGACCAGTACCACACCAGCCCAAACCAGGCGGACTCAGGGTCCTCGACCGGTAGCGTTCGAGAGCAGGCGCTTGAATCGAGAAGCCAGAACGAGGATAGCGAAACGACCAACGCCGAGTACGCTGCGCCTGAAATTCTCTTCCATCCGGGAGACGATCTCGATGGGCGGGTCCTCCTGGACGCGAGATCTCCCGCGGACTACGAGGGGGGCCACCTTCCGGGGGCGAGGAATCTCTACTGGAGGTCGGTGAGGCCCGCGGGAACCCTGGACCCTGAAGTTGCGGTCGAGGAGCTATGCCGCCTGGGAGTCAACGAGACCGACTCGATCGTCGTCTACGGGAACGGCGACGACTCCGCCTACCTCTTCTGGGCTCTTGAGTGCCTGGGCCACGGCAACCTCAGCCGCCTGGACGGGGACATCGAGACCTTCTCCGATCTGGACCTGGTCCAAAACTCGCCCGAACCCGAAGAGGCCAACTACACCTCTACGGTGAGGCAGGGCCTTTTGGTCAACGAGTCGATGCTGGATCAGGCGGAAGGAAGCCTCGGAGCTCAGATCGTGGACACCAGGTCCAGCTTCTCCGACTACGCCGCATCTCGCATCTCAAACTCGATGAACCTGAAGACCTCCGACCTCTACTCCGACCCCGAAGCTCGCACCCTCAAGACCGCTGGAGAGCTTGAGACGCTCTTTTCTGGACGGGGCCTTGACAAGGAGAAGGTCCAGATGGTCTACGGAACCCCCGAAGCCTGCACCCTCTACTTCGCCCTGAGGACGATGGGCTACAGGGCGACGGTCCTGGACGGAAACTGGTGGCAGAATACCGATTACAAAGTTAGCTCCATATCGTGATCTAACCTAAAATAGACTCAAGACAGGTCCGGCACCCGGACCTGCCGAAATATTATCCTGCCTCTTTTTGGGAGGAGAGCAAAAGGCCCCAGGCAGGACGCACAGGGCCTTATGGTCTATGAGGGTTTCACGCTTTTTACCGCAGGGACTCGTCCGACTTCGAGGCTTGCGGTTCTGCTCTGCTGCAGAAGAACAGACGCTTTTTAGCATGGCGTGCCGAGTTAAATAAATTGTGGTTGCCTAAAAACAAAATCATTTGTTTAGAACCAAACACTTAATACGTATTAATTTCGACCGTATTATCATGCCCAAGCCAGAGCAGGTCTCCATACGAAGATGTATGGTGCCCGAGGAGCTCGACACCAGGATAAAAGAACTGGAGAAATACGCCAGGATTCTGAAGAGGCTTCGATTCATCAGATACCGGTATCGGGGCTTCAGCGTTGAGACCTCGGCTCATCTAGTCGGCATAACCAAGAGCGTCGGATACACCTGGCAGAAGAGGTGGAACGACTGCGGCTATGAGGGACTGATCCCAAGGCACGGCGGCGGAAGGCCGACAAAGCTCTCGGAAGTTCAAAAGGAGCAGCTGAAAGTCCTTCTCTGTCAGAGAGACCGTTGGACTACGAGCGATGTCAAAGATCTCATAAATAGAGAGTTCAGCGTGGAATACACCCCAAAACAGATACGCATCATTCTGAAGAAACTTGGCATGAGCCATGCCCGGAGTTCAATTTCTCACATCCCGGAGTCGGGAGAATGCAGTTCACATCAGACGACAAATCATTGAAAGACGGCTCAAAGAATGCGAGCCTGAAGAGGAGAAAAGAATTCGTGCTGCGCAAGCCGGAAGTTGCCGACGGAGCGAAGATATTCGCCCTCGTCGAGTCCTGCAAGCCTCTGGACAAAAACTCAGTCTACAGCTACCTTCTGCTCTGTCACCACTTCGCCGATACCTGCGCCGTCGCCGAATTGGACGGCGAGACCATCGCCTTCCTCTCCGGATATCGCCCTCCAGGTCGAGAGGAGGTCTTCTTCGTCTGGCAGGTGGCGGTGGACCCCCGAATGAGAGGTCGGGGCCTCGGAAAGCTTCTGTTGCAGGAGGTTTTGCACAGGCCTGGGGTCAGAGGCTGCAACTTTCTGGAGACGACCATAACCCCCTCCAACGAAGCATCCCAGAGGCTCTTTTCATCTCTCGCCAGGGATCTGAAGGCTCGATGCACTGTCGTGTCATGCTTTTCCGAAGAGCACTTTGGGCACGAAAACCACGAAGCGGAACATCTCTTCCGCATAGGACCGTTCTTGCTTGAACGGGTGATATAATTATGAATGATATAAGCACAATCAATCGTCTTGAGTCAAAGGTTCGAAGTTACTGTCGCCACTTCCCGGTGGTCTTCACGAAAGCCAATGGATCCACCCTGGAAGACGAGGAAGGAAAGGAGTACGTCGACTTTCTCGCCGGCGCAGGGGCCCTCAACTACGGGCACAACGACCCGGTTTTGAAAGAGAAGCTCCTCGAGTACATCGAGGCCGACCAGATCGTCCACGGTCTGGACATGGTCACCGAGGCGAAAAGGGCCTTCATGGAGGCCTTCGAGTCTCTGATCCTCTCGCCCCGGAAGATGAAGTACAAGATGCAGTTCACCGGGCCGACGGGGACCAACGCCGTCGAGGCGGCGATGAAGATCGCCCGGAACGTGACCGGGCGGCAGACGATCGTCTCCTTCACCAACGGCTTTCACGGCGTGACCATGGGGTCGGTCGCAGCCACCGGAAACAGCCATTTCCGAGATGGGTGCGGCATGCAGCCCCAGGGGACGGCATTCATGCCCTACGACGGCTACCTGGGCGATGAGATCGACACCATCGAGTACCTGGACAAGATGCTCACCGACGGGAGCAGCGGCCTCGATCATCCTGCGGCCGTGATCGTCGAGACGATCCAGGGCGAGGGCGGGATCAACGTGGCGAGCAATGAGTGGCTCCGCTCCCTCGAGCAGGTCTGCCTCAAGCACGGAATCCTCATGATCGTCGACGACATCCAGGTGGGGTGCGGAAGGACCGGGACCTTCTTCAGCTTCGAGGAGGCCGGGATCTCGCCGGACATCATCACCCTCTCAAAGTCGCTGAGCGGCTACGGACTGCCCCTTTCCCTAGTTCTTATGAAGCCGGAGCTCGACCAGTGGAAGCCCGGAGAGCACAACGGCACCTTCCGGGGAAACAACCTCGCCTTCATCACCGCCAGGGCTGCCCTCGAGGAGTACTGGAGAGACGACTCCTTCGGGAGAGAGGTCGAAAGGAAGGGCAATATCGTCCGGGAACGGCTGGAGAGGCTCGTCGACCTGGACGAGAGGGGCGTCCTCTCGGCCCGGGGCAGGGGGATGATGCAGGCCCTCGACTGCGAGACCGGCGATCTCGCCGCAAGGATATCGGCCCTTGCCTTCGAGAAGGGGCTCATCATGGAGACCTCCGGCTCTGGGGACCAGGTTCTCAAGTGCCTCATACCCCTCAACATCAGCGACGATGAGTTGAAGCGGGGCCTTGCCATCCTGGATGAGTCCGTCATCGAGGCCCTCTCAGAGATCCCGGATGAGGCCCAGAAAAAGGATAAGGAGAAGCTCGGGATGGAGGTTCTGGCATGATCGTCAGAGACCTTGAGGAGGCAGAGAGGACCGACCGGCGGGTGGTGGCCGAGAACTGGGAGAGCACCAGGCTCCTCTTGAAGGGGGACGGGATGGGCTTCTCCTTCCACATCACCACGATCTATCCGGGGACCGAGACCTGCATCTGGTACAAAAACCACCTCGAATCGGTCTACTGCATCGATGGCGAGGGGGAGGTGGAAGTACTGGCAGGAAAAGAGGGCGACGGCAAAGCTGAAGTCGAAAACGGTGGAAATGGCGGAAAGATCTACAAGATTTCGCCTGGCACCATCTACGTTTTGGACCAGCACGACCGCCACCTCCTCCGGGCCAAGACCGCCCTCAAGCTTGCCTGCGTATTTAACCCACCCCTCCACGGAAAGGAGGTCCACGACGAGAACGGGGTCTATCCCCTAGAGGCGGAAGTGGTCGCGGACTGAAAGAGCGCGAATTTAGGGCAGGTAGTCAACTCGGATGGGGGAAAAGATCTCAACCGCAACTGAATCTTCAAGTATATGAGCACCATGTTCGACATTACCTGGTATGCACCAGCTATCACCTGGTTCTGCTTCAAATTCTTCGGGTCCAATGGATAGCAATATTTTACCCGACACTAAATACCCAGTTTGTTCTTGAGGGTGCCTGTGTTTGGGAAGCAGGCTTCCCTCTGATAACTTGAATTCAGTAAGCAGAGTTTCCTTTTCATAAACTAAGGTCTTCTGGCGTATCCCTTCTAGGGGTTGTTTATACCCATCATTCTGGCGCTTGTAAAACATGCTGGAAACCTCTTGTGCAAATATCCGTTACCATCACATATACTTGAGGATACGAGTAAAGGCGATATCGTAAGCGGCATTACCCCGCAGCTTGCAGCGGGGTACGCTGGTTGACAATTTGGGAGATTTTTACCAGGGTGAATTTTCAACTATATCGCTAATCTTGATCGTCCTCAAACGCGCCGTATCCTCGACCGAATACGAAGATAAAACCGGGAAGGGAAAGCCAGAGGTTAAAAGGTGGTGAGCTACGTTGACAGAGGCGCAAATCGAGGTTGGCGACGGCTCCAAATTCTGGCAATTTGCCCGTCGGCTACATTCCTGTAAGTTATGGCTTACCCGCTTCCCACCTTTCCCGGCTTATTTTGCTTTTACTTATCCATACAAAGTCCGATAGATAGCGATATATACATTAGTATACACCACAAATATCTATAAGTACTTAGATTACATTTTAGCAATTGTAAAGGTGAAAATGATGAGAATCAGAGTTGTGAGTTCAAGAAATGAGATAACCGAGCTGAGCCCGAATGAGAGAATGGTCCACATAGCTTTCAGGCCATCGAACGTCGATCTGCTGGATCTTATTAAGACGTGCCCCAGGCTGAGAGTGGTCCAGGTACCTCCATCCTACAACAAGACCCTGTCCAGGGCGATCAGGCTCTTCCTCGATATGCAGGGCGTAGATCTGCTTGAAGGAGACGTCTGGGGTCACAGAAAGGACATCGACGAGTACTACGTGGTCGACGAAAATGCTATCGAGCAGATCGGTGACCTCATATCCAGTGGCGAGAGCATCGATGAGGTTGCAGCTCACGTCCAGATGAAGACCAATCTGGCGCCCGACCTGATCAAGTACATCGCCAAGTCCAAGATAACAGCCTGAACAGAGCGTCAGGCGCATCCTAACCCTTTTCTCATCTCAATCCGTACCTGGGTAGGCGTTGGCGAAGCAACGCCGAAAGATATCGAGCTTGCCACCGACTTGAGACAGCAACAAAAGCGAGAAATGAGGACGGCCAAATTACGATGTCCTGATGACGTTCCATTGGTCACCTGTTAAGACGAGAACCGCGATGTATCAGCGAATTGGGCGGCAAACTTGACGAAAATATCGGGCTGCTCTTCGATGGGACTGCCAAAAAAACGACTACCAAAAGACCAACCGCAAGAGATCCCGGGATCTACAAAAAGATCAATTCCCATCAGACCTCTCGGAGCTCTTTGGCGGCCTCCTCGGGCGGCACGGTGTTGATAAAGATCCCAGTGTTCTTCTCAAATCCCGCCATCGTCGATATCGCAGGCTGAATTCTGATGTTGAGGTGGTAGCGACGATCGGGAAGCTGGCGGATCATGTAGTTGTAGGGAGGACCCGACAGGAGCTGATCTAGCCTTCTGAGCGCCTCACCCAGAACCTGGGCCAGACCTCCCGAATCGAGATCCTCAAGGTCCGAGGCGTGCTTTTTCGGAAGGATCCAGGTCTCGTAGGGTACCATTGAGCTGAAGGGGGCGATGAGGACGAACCCCTCGTTCTCAAAGATCAACCTATCCGAGGACGCTTCCCGTTCGACGAGGCTGCAGTAGGGGCAGCGCGGCGCAGAGGTTATCGCCTCCATCTCCTCCTTCAGGATCGGGGGAACGAGGGGAAGGGCGACGAGCTGGGTGTGAGTGTGGCTGAGAGAGGCTCCAGCCACCCGGCCCCAGTTCTTGAAGATCGAGACGTACTCGATCCCCTCCTGGGAGATGTAATGATGGTAACGATCTTTGTATACCGAAACGAGCCTTTCGAGATCCAGCTGGCTGAACCGGGACGGGTCGCTCTCGTGGTTCGGGGTCTCTACGATAACCTCGTGAAAGCCGCGAGCGAAATCCGCCACCCACTCTCTTGTGGGCGATTTTGGGTTTTCGGCCATGGCCGGGTAGAGGTTTTGAAAGGACCGCGCCCACCAGTCTTTGACCCTCTCATCTCCGTCGGCAAATACGCCGTCGTCGGTGTAGACGGCGACCGCTGGCGGGGTGCGCTCCTCGTTTCCGGGACAGAAGGGGCAGGTCTTGGGGTCGGACCGATCCTTTGTCCCGCCGTGCTTGAAGTCGGAGGGCCTCTTTCCCCTCTCGGCAGCGATGATGCAGTACTCGTCGAGGAAGTAGTGGCGCCTCATCTCCGGGATGAGACCACCTTCTCGTAGATATCGAGGGTCTCTTTGGCCGCCCGTGGCCAGTTGAATATGTCGAGGCACTTGGCCCTGCCGTTCTTACCCCACTCCCTCATCCTTTCGGGGTCTTCGAGGACCAGGTTGATCCCCCAGGCTATGTCGCCGGGGTCGCTGGGGTTTACGTGAACCCCAGAGGGCCGCTCAGATGTCGGGTTGTCCACTATCTCCTGCAGGCCGGAGACGCCGCTGGCTCCAACGACCGCAGGCTTCTCCATGGCAGCGGCCTCGACCCCCACGATCCCGAAGGGCTCGTAGAGGCTGGGAAAGACGCAGAGGTCGGCGAGAGCATAGTGGTGAATCTTAGAATCCAAATCAAGAAAGTCGGTGACGACCTTTACAGATTCTCCGAGGGTCTCTGCCATCGATCTCACCCGCTCTTCGAGGGTGCCCTTGCCGACGACAAGGAGCTTTGCCCTCGGGTGCTCTTTCAAGACGCCGGGCATCGCCTCCAGAAGTGGGATCACCCCCTTGACAAGTTCGAGCCTTCCTACAAAGAGGATCACCTCGTCTCCGTCCTGGATGCCGTACTTCTCAGAAAGCTCCTCGATCTTCTTCGGCTTGACCTTCGAGGGGCTGAATACGCCCGTATCAACGCCGTGGTAGCAGACTTCAATCTTATCTTTGGGGATGCCTAGATTCGCCAGCTGCTCTTTCATGGCCAAAGATACGGTGATCACCCCGTCGGCGAGGTGGCCCCCTCTCACCTCCAGGTCCACTATCTGCTGGTTTGGGGCCGATTCCCTTCCCACCTCGAGGCTGTGGACGTGGTAGATCAGGGGCATCCTATCGCTTCTCTTCGCCGCCATGGCGCCGGGCAGGCCCAGCCAGTCGTGGGCGACGCAGAGGTCGAAGGGACCGTTATCCCTCAAAGAGGCTGCAGCAAGCTGGTTGTAGCTCATGAGGTCGAAGAGGAAGTTCACGCCGTCGCCCCAGGCCAAAGTCCGGGCCGAGAGGAACGGCTCCCAGCCGTCTCTCATCGGCTCTGGCGTCTCCCTGAAGACGGCGATCCCGCGTCTGGTCTGCCTTCGTTTCAGATCCCCGTCGCCCAGGGTGAAGACTGAGATTTTTTGGCCGAGGGCTGCTATCTCTTTCGAGATGGAGTCAACGTAAACGCCGAGACCCCCGAAGACCCTGGGGGGAAACTCCAGGCTGAAGTAAGCTATCTTCATATCAATCGCCACCATCGTCAAAACTTCTTATCTCGGGAGGCATGCACTTGTCCAGCTCCGAGCTTACCATGAGGTTCTTGTAGTACTCGAGGACCGGCTCGGTCCAGTTCATCAGCTTTGCGAGGGCGAAGGACTCCTCGCATAGGAGCCGGTACTTCACCTGGTCTTCAAGGTACGTCCAGGTGAAGTAGTCCAGGGCCAGAGCGTAATCGAGGATCATCTCCTGGTGGGCGGCCTCGATGTTGTCGACGACGACGACCCCCCCAAGGCCGGTCACCAGACGTTCCACCTTCTTCAGGGCGTCGCTGAAGCCGCAGGCCCGGCTAACTATGCTGGGGGTCCCCTCCCTTCCAGCCTCAAGCCCCGTGAGGAGGAAGGGCTCGTACTGGGAGGGGAATATCCCTGCAACGCACCCGGTCATGATCTCGTCCACCTTCATGTTCAGGCCGCCGTCGTCGGTTCCCACCCACTGAGGGTAGAGGACGGCCGAGGCATGCCTCTTGCCCGCGGCCATGCTCCCGGCGTCGATCCTGAGATCGTGGATCATGTTGTTGAGCCTGATCTCCTCGCCCACCGGCACCTCCGAGGGCAGGTTGATGGGAAAACCGTCGGGGAGCTTGTCCTTCGACTTCGGTCCGTGAGATGTGATGAGGAGACATACCACCCTCATCTTCTCTGCGAACCTCTGCTCGAGCATACGGTGTTTTATCAGGTGGTCCTGGAGGAGGATGGAGTCAAGGAGCTGAGGGTAGCCCTTGTTCTCAAGCTCGAGACGGGATATGGTGAAGACGGGAAGGATGTCCTCGGGATCGATCTTCTCCCCGCCGAAGACCTTGTGGATGTTCTCGGAGAGGAACTTTTGGATCTTCTTTCTGCATAGGTTCTTTTTCTTCCAGTCGATGTAGTCGACACCGAGGTCGATCCCGTTTCTGATCACGATCCCGTTCAAGTTGTGAAAGAGCATGGCTTCCCTCATCGTCGAGTCCCCGACGAAGGAGACGACGTCGGCATACTTGGCGAGAGACTCGAGGGTGGCCATGCCGACGGGGACGTTGGGCTCCCAGGCAGCGTCGTGATGGGCGACCTTCTCCAGAGACCGATAGCCCGAAGACCTTCCCGGCACGGTGGCGTGAAGGGTGGCCATCGTCCTGACGGGAACCCCGAGACACTTCAGCCTCGCGAGGGCGTAGAAGGTGGGAAACTCGTGGCAGTGGAGGGAGACTCGCATCTTCGGCATCACCGACATGGCAAACTCCGAGATCGCCTCGTCTCCGTACTTTTTGGCCTTCTCCTCGCCGAGGGATACAAGATACCGGACGAACTGGGAGACAGCGTAGGAGAGACCGAGGTAGTGGCTGTACTCCGGGCCGTAAGGGGCCCTTTCAAACGCCATCGAGTCGAGCCTCGACATCTGCCAGGCCTCGGTCTTGATGGCGTTGGCCAGCGTCATCTTCTGGCCGTACCTGTTCGCGATTATCGAGTCGTAATAGGCGGTGTTGAAGAGGAGGTCGCCAATTGGATGCCCATCGATCTCGGTCTGGGCGGTCACCACGTCGATCCCCTCGGACTTCAGGTGATCTAGGGCGGAGGTGAGCTCATCGTTCATATCGAGAGGTGCAAGGTCGCTCACGTCGGTTACCCTGGACTTGCCCTTGTTCCAGTCCGCCCCCTGGGTGGGGTAGTAGGGGCCTGCCACCAGGATCTTGAGGTCGCATTCGATCTCCTTTTTCGCGGCAAGCTTTGCGAGCATCCTCGCCTCGGCGTTGATGACGTTCCATATCCCGCCCATCTTGTTGCAGACGGGGCCGCCCTCCTCCCCTGCCAGAACTATCCAGCGTTTTATCATGACGGATCAGACCTCCAACGAGTTTACGGATAGGGCGAGAGGGTCGAGATCGCCAACCCGTCGTCGGAGATGTCGAGGACCCTTATGCTGTTGGAGATCCTGGACCCCCTCATCTTCATGATGTAGATCGATCGGACCATGTTGTTCCCGATCCTATCCCTCTTCAGAATGGTGCAAGAATCCGCCCCGTACTCCATGATCTGGGTCATGCCGAAAGCCTCGCCGATGGTGATCATCGCCGTAACTCCCAGAGACCTCAAATTGCCGAAGAGGTCGTCGGCAAGAGACCTCATCACGAAGGGAGACTCGATGGCGGTGAAGAAGGCCATGAGGTCGTCGATCAGGATCCTCTGGGGCTTTTCCTCCTGCACTTTTTTGTCCACAAGCTTTCTGAAGTTTATCAGAAATTCCGTGGGGTCTGTCTCTATGCTCTTCTGGAGCCTGAGAACGGGGTCGGTGACGTCCACCATCACGAGCTTTCCCTCCTCCTCCAGCTTCCAGAAGTCCCACTTGAAGGAGGAGTACATCTCTTTTTTCAGGTACTCAGCGCTCTCCGAGGGCATGATGATCATGCCTTTTTCACCGTTTTTGATACCCTCGTATATGAACTGGGAGGCGAAGACGGTCTTGCCGCTTCCCGATGCTCCCGTCACGGTGTTGACGGTCCTCCTGTGAAATCCTCCGTTCACCAGGTCGTCAAACCCCGGTATCCCCGAAGGAACCTTCTCGTATGATTTTGATGATTCTTCCACTTTTTCCCCTCCTGGGAGTCTCTATTAGCCCGAGAGTAATTATTTTTATCGGTGAAGAGCAAAAGATTTTCGTCTCAACAGGCCAGAATGGGTGGGTTGAGACGAACGATCGTCTGAGTGCGAACTTTTCAGTACTGCTCGTAGATCCACGATCTCTCCGCAGGAAAGAGGACGTCGATGAGACGAATGGTCTTGTCTGAGGCACCATCTGTGCCAGAGCCCACATACAGCATCGCAGGGAAGATGTCGGGCCGCACGCGCTGCAGCTCTCGCCAAGTCCTATGTCCGAGAACCAGAGCAGAGAAGAGGTCTTCGCTGAGGAATAATGTGTTCGAACATTCCTCTTCGCCCCCAGATGTGACGGATTCAAGCCGCCCTTGAGACCAGATGAGATCGATCTGTTCTCGGTAAAAATCGAGCCGCAAAATCCCGGAGAAAGATGCAAGGCTGCTCTCCTTCAGGCGCGCCTCCAGGATGGGGGCGATCTTTTCAAGAAACCTCATCTTGTCTGGAATTTTTATCTGCCAGGCATAAGGCCTCCCCCTGGACGCTCCGAAGGAGATGGCAGTCTTCGCCGCGGTCGACTCGAAAGATAGGTTCAGCCGGATGTACGGCTTATTCCGTTCCGCGCATTTTTTCTTGCAGAAGGCGAGGAGACTTATCAGCCCGTCGTCGGATATGGATTCGCTGATCTCGCTCACTATGAGCCCCTCTCCGAAACCCTGCCGAGGAATCCTGAAGTAGTATTTCTCTTCCGTCTCTCGGCCTTCCATGATCCAGAACTCCGAGCCGCATTCTGTCCTCGAGCTGAAGGTCAAAAGGTACTCCCATTTTGCCTCGTCCCTGAAGACGGAGAGGAAGTTCGACCTTCGATATCGTTCGTCCTCGCCCAGGAGAAAAAGTATGTCTCCGGTCTCGGCGAGCCGAAAGTCGTAGGCTTCGCCGTCGTCGACCGAATCGGGCACCTGATGAAGGGAGACATCGATGTGGGGCTCCAGGGGGATTGAATAATGATATCCGAAGCGGCGATAAAATCCGGGGATCCCCTGAACCACGGCCAGGTCGAACCCTTCCTCTTTGAGGGTCGCGTCGAACTCCCGGCTGAGGAGCCTCATCAGCCCCTTGTTCCGGTGGGCCTCTCCCGTTCCAACTATCCCCATCTCGGCGACTTTGAGCTTCGTTCCCGCCATCTCCCAAGTCCAGGGGATGAGGGCGAAGGCCGCTGCGATCTCTGATGAATCTTCTTCGACGGCGATGAACCAGCGCTCGTTTTCCATCCCCGGAAGGTGGAGAAATATCGCCTCGGCGAATTCTCCCACCTCCTCGGGAAGAAAGATCTTGTCGAAATGATGATGAAGCTTTCTGGCGTCGTCGGGAGACTCGGCCCGTCTTATTCTGTACATTGAGTGCATTGAATCGATTTCCTCGTTTTTATAGCCTTCATCGCCCAAGCTGAAGATTCTGGCGATCAACGGCAGCTTCCAGAGTCGAGAGGCTTCTCGAAGTCGTTCAAAGTCAAATTGCGGCGGCGCACCCCGCAGCTTGCTGCGGGGTATTCATTTTAAAATAAAAATGATCTCTTTGACGGCCGGATCGAACTTGCTGCCAATCGCTCATCCGAACGCCATTGTGATGTCAGTTTTGTAACCGTCTTATCCAGTTTCAGGGCCTGTATCTAAGACAGTTCTTGTCGTGATGAGGTCCGTCCATGAAGGGTGTAGCCCCGCAGTGTCGGCAAACGTAGGCGGTTCTCTCTCCTGGAAGGGGGAACTCTTCCTCACCAATGTGGCAGCGACAAACAGGTTGGTAATGATCGACCATTCGATACACCAAACAAGACTGTGCTTTTCCGCTTAATGAGATATAAAGTTTCTGGTTTCCGGCCCCAAAGGCGCACGACATTCATGTTTTTGACAGTTTTATCGTAGATATTCTGACATCAAATAGCGCGATTTCTGATCAACGTCGCCACCTTCAGGGTCGAAATCATTAGATGATCAAAGGAGGTCGATGGAGACCAAAGGTCGTCAAAACAAAAGAGATACACCTGACCAGATCAAATTGCGTGCGGCCCACCCCGCCCTAAAGGACGGGGTATTCGTGACCCTCCGCGCTCCCGAAGTAATAAACTATCCAACAAATTTTCCGCGCGAGGTTGGTGGTGATCCTACGATGAAAGAGAAGACCAAGTTCGATACGCTCTGTGTTCATGCCGGAGAGGGGGCCAGATCCGGGTTACGGGTCTCATACGACTCCCATATACCAGACCTCGCCCTTCGTATTCGAGAGCGCCGAGGAGGGTGCTTTGCGGTTTGCGGGCCGAAGAAAGGGCTACACCTACGCTCGCATGATGCCGAATACTCCGACCCATGCGGCCCTTGTGGAAAAGATCGCGTCTCTTGAGGGGGGCGAATCGGGGCAGACCTTCGCCTCGGGGATGGCGGCGATAACGGCCGTCGCTCTATCCCTGCTGAATAAGGGGGACCGTCTCATATCGACAAACGTGGTTTACGGCTGCACTTACGGCCTCTTCTCCACCATCCTCACCAGGTTCGGGGTCGATGTCAGCTTCGTCGACACCTCGGATCTGGACGCCCTCGCCGAGGCGCTGGAAGAGGAGACCAGGATGATCTTCCTCGATACGCCCGCAAACCCCACCATGACCGTCTGCGACATCGAGGCGATCTCGAAGATGGGACGAGAAGCCGGTGCCGTCACCGTCGTGGATAACACCTTTGCAACCCCGCGGTTTCAAAGGCCCCTGGAGCTCGGGGCCGACGTCGTCCTTCACAGCTGTACGAAGTACTTCGGAGGTCACGCCGATCTTTTGGGCGGGATCGTCATAGGAAAAGAGGAGTTTGTGGAAGAGATGGCTCCCGTCGTCCACAACACAGGAGGGACCATGGGCTCCCTGGAGGCGTGGCTCTGCATCCGGTGGCTCAAGACTCTACATTTGAGGATGGACCGGCACGCCAAAAACGCCATGTTGGTTGCAGAGTTTCTGGAGAAGCACCCGAAGATCAGTTGGGTCAGGTACCCGGGCCTTCCCAGCCATCCTCAGCACGATATTGCAAAAAGGCAGATGAGCGGCTTTGGAGGCATGATCTCCTTTGGGATCAAGGGGGGAATTGAGGCAGGAA
>JBFESM010000027.1:0-14178 GCA_041548445.1 Methanothrix sp.
CACCTGCCCTTGAAAAACCAGGTCGCCTTGGAGCTGACCTTGACCTCTGATATGATGGGTCTTCCCGTCGGCGAGATGGGCGAGATCGAGATGGAGATAAAATCCGACTCAACGGTGATCTATTCCAGCTACAACGAGCCGGTCGTGATAGAGGTGCCAGAAGAGGCTATGGCTGCCCCTTCCTGGCTTGACATGCTGATGGCGATGATGCCGCAGCCTTCAGATGCAGTCCTTATAGAGTAGACGATCGAAAAAGAGGCCCAGGGCGGGGCTTGGAAGGCTGGAAACGGAAGAAGGGGAGGGGGGCGACGGGAGGAAGGCCGATGCTTTCCCCTCTAAACTCCTCCCCTCTTCAGCCTGCTCGCCCCCATCATCACGTCCTCCGACCAGGCCCTCATCACCTCTCCAGCGGACCAGGCCTGGGACATGCAGCCTCCGGGCCGGTGGGGCTCGTCGCCGTCGAAGACCTCGCAGATCGTCCCGACGCCCATCTGATTTTCGAGGTCCATGAGGGGCCTCATCAGCTCTCTGGCCTCGTCTCTGCTCTTTTTCGAGCTTCGGCTCGCCTTCAGACGAGCGGTTATGTACGGCCCAATAAGCCAGGGCCAGACCGTCCCCTGGTGGTAAGCGTGATCCCTCTCGGCGGGTCCGCCCTCGTACCTTCCGATGTAAGCGGGGTCCTCCGGCGATAGGGTTCTCAGGCCGTAAGGGGTGAGGAGCTCTTCGGTGGCTCTGGCTACGATCCCCCTGATCTGGTCAGGGTCGAGGGGGGTGAAGGGAAGGGATGCCGCTATCACCTGGTTCGGCCTGATGGCGGCGTCCTTCTCGTCGACCAGGTCATAGAGACAGCCCGATTCAGTGTTCCAGAACTTCTCGTAGCTCTCGTGGACCTTCTTTGCGAGCTCTCCGTCCCACTCCTCATCAAGCACCCGGGCAAAGACCTCCATGACCAACAGGGCGTTGTACCAGAGGGCGTTGATCTCGCAGGCCTTACCAGCCCGAGGCGTGACAAACTCAACCCCCACTTTCGCGTCCATCCAGGTGAGGCCGGGCTTTGAGACGATCAGCCCGTCCTCGTCCGAAAAGGATCCTGGAGTCTCCCGGGAGTAGCGGTCGACAATCGCTCGCATGGAGGGGAACAGGTCCTTCACGAGATCTGAATCCCCGGAGTAGGTCCAGTACTTGTAAACCGCCTCGAAGAACCAGAGCGCGGCGTCGATGGTATTGTAACCCTGGGCCCCAAAGTCGTTGGGAAGGAGGCCGTCCTTCATCGCCCCGGCGAAGGTGGTCAGGACCGCTCGGGCTTCATCGAACCTGCGCGTTGTTAGAAGCAGGCCCGGAAGCGATATCATGGCGTCCCTTCCCCAGTCGTTGAACCAGTGGTACCCTGCGATGATGCTCTTTCCCTCGCCCCTTCGCACCAGGAACTGGTCGGCTCCGGTCGCGAGAAGCCTGAACCTGGGGTCGCGCCTCCTGTTGCCCAAAAGCCCCTTGACCCTCTTCTCCTCTCGGCTCATCAGCTCCTCGGCCCCCTCCGGGGAATCCCGGTAAGTTGATGTGACTATGTTGAAGGAGAGGCGACCGTCGACCTGGACCTCGAACCGCCCGGGGCAAAAGGAGTCCTCTCTCCAGAGAAGGCCCCTCTGCCTTTCGACCTCGTACTCCAGGTTGTTGTACCAGAGATCCTCCTTGATGTAAGCTGCTTTGTCCGAGACGAGGGCGAAGTCGCACCCCGAACTGAGGCGAACGCCGCTCCCGCCGCCCTGAAGATCGATCTTCTCCTGGTCGATCGAGGGGGCGCGAGAGGCGACGTGAAAGCTCCTGCAGTTGACGAGTGGAACGACCCTGAAGAGGCCCCTTCCCTCGACCCTGTAATTTACGATGGTGGTGTTCTCGCCATGGACCATGAAGACCTTCTTCTCGACGACGGCGCCGTCTTCGGTCCTGTAGAGGAACGTCGGGATCGGATCCTGTCGGAACTCATCCAGGTGCTGGAACCCTTCGGGGTGTATCGTGCCGGGGTACTGGTGGCAGGCCAAATTGTAGTGGCCCGATTCGGATATCAGCTCCTCGTCCAGGGATGATAATAGCAAAGTCCTTTGAGTGGGTGGGTTCAAAGCTGCCACCAATAGGCCGTGGTAGGACCTGGTGTTCGCCCCCAGAATCGTCGAGGAGGCGTAGCCTCCAAGGCCGTTGGTTATCAGCCATTCGCGCTTTGTGCCCTCTTGATAGCTCTTCGGATGAAAACTGAGATCAGGGCTCATCTCTTCTTCCTCCCGTTTCCTGGGTTGACTTTCTTCTGACCTCGACCAACCTTCTCCTCTGATCTGCCCCTGCTCGCCGCCTCATTCACCGCCTCCAGAAGAGCCGCTCTCAGTCCCTCTCCTCTGAGGCCCTCTGCCTCTTCGAACATCTCGGCCAGGTCGGCATCGCCGAGGCTCCACCTCGCCCAGGCCGATAGGTCTCCCCTCTTCGCGTGGTATTCGAGGGATTTGACCTCGGCCCTCTCCAGAACCTCTCTCAAGCTCCTCCGGCCCCAGGCGGCATCGCCTGTGAACTGGTCGATCCCCGTCGAGAAGAGGAAGGAGTCGTCAGCGGCATCGACCCAGGACTTCACTCGATAGTGGAGGTCAGAGAGGACGGAAAATAAAGTGACTGCGGCATCGTAGGGGCTGCCGTAAGGGCTGAAGTAGTTGTGGACCTCGCCGGGGGCGCCTCCGTGGGTGAAGGCGTAGTAGAGGTGGTCGGAAAGGCCCAGCGTCCTCCAGGCGTCCAGGAGAAGCCGATCACCGCTCTCCTTTATCGGACCCTCAAGCCTTCGGTGGTAGGAATAGCAAGCCCACTGGAGGGCGTTTCCAAGCCAGCAGCTGGTGTCTCTTTCGATGTCGGCCCAGGATGTGGTCTTTGGAACGCTTATGATCTCGATGGGCGAATTTTTCTCCAACACGTCGCTGGGGGTTGCAAACCTCAAGTGATCCCATTTCAAGATCTCGCCGGGTAGGAACTTCAAAAACTCGAAGATTCCGGTATCGGCCCACTGGTGCTCGCCGAAGGTCTCGTAATCGCAGAAGATGTTTACGCACTCGCCGGGCTTTGCCGCGATCCAGGATGCGTACTTCAAGGCGGTGAGGGGATACTCGTTCCACCACCGGGCCGAGAACCGAAATCCCATGTCGTCGGTGATCTGATAGTCTCGCAGGAGTAGAGAGATCCTCTCGCAACCCTCGGGCCGATAGACGTGGTTTGGAGGGGCGATGATCCCCTCGGCGAAGATCCCGGCGTAACCCATATTCTCGACGACCCTCGCGATACGATCGTCGTAGAGAAGCTCAGTGTTCTCGAAGATCCGAGGCTTGACGCCAAAATTGTCCCATATCCTCTCCCGGTGCATTTTCACCTGCTCTACAAACTCCTTTCCGTCCTCGTAGAGGCTTGCAAGGGAGTGGTGGTAGGTCTGCTCCATCACCTCCACCATCCCGGTATCCACGAGCCTCGCGAAGGATTCCAGAACCTTCGGGTTGTACCTTTCGCACTGGTCGAGAAAGACTCCCGAGAAGCTGTAAGCCGCCTTGAAGGGCCGCTCTGAATCCTGGTGGCGCCTTATCTCTTCAAGAATGATATCGTTTGTCGGAAGGTAGCACTTCTCAGCGACGCGGTCGAATATCCTACGGTTCTCCGGGTCGTCGAAGTAGAAGTCGGATATCTGGTCTGGCTCGATCTTCCTCATGGGCGAGCCACTCCAGAAGAAGTCCTTTTTGAGCCTCAAAGGCTGGTGGACCTCGAAACAGAGGCAGACGTCGGTCATGGGATCTCACCGGGATCGTTCGCATCTTCGTCAGCCTTGATGGAACCTCCGCCAAACCGGAGGGACGGGAAGAATGGCATGCTGGTATATTCTCCATCAAGTTCAATAAATATTTAATCAACGAAGTTGAGATATATGCCGGCTCTGAAGGTGTCAGGGATCGCCAGGATCTTCGAGTTGGATCCTCCAGACCTTCTGGTGTCCTTTTAACTCGATTTCTCTGGGAAGTCAAGCTGTGGGGCATTCGATAAGAATAAATTTTCGCGAAAATGTTTGGGAAGCAAACCGTTAGTGCGAAACGACGGATTTAACTATATTTACCCTAAATCTGCCTGTTGAAGACCCCCTGCGAGTGCCAAATTACCGTAGCTATGCCGAGATTTCCGATACGGTACGATCCCATCCTCTCTTTCATTGACCATCAGATCTGTTATCAAAAGGATGGACCGATAGCGCCTTTATAGTTTGGGCTACAAGTTCGCCACCAGCAGGAAAGCCAAAGCTCAGAGGGTTTACGGATGCAGACGTTTCTACCTTACCCGGACTTCAAGAGGTCGGCCGAGGTGCTGGACAGACAGAGGCTCGGAAAGCAAAGGTCGGAGGCTCTCGTCCTTCTGAGGATATGCCGGGACGGCAAAAGTCGCTGGAAAAACCACCCCATATGGAAGATGTGGGCCAAAAACCCTGAGGCGCTCGCCCTCTACGGCGTCGTGATCTGCGAGGAGTGGATCAAGCGGGGCTATCGGGACACATGCAAGGAGAAGATCCTCGCCACCAACCGGGAGATGGGTGGATCTGAGCTGGAGGAGCTGCGCCGGAAGTACGAAGAGCGAGAGGAGGGTTTTCTTCCCTGGTGGTTCGGGTCCGAAAAGCTTCACGCATCTCACCGGTCCAACCTCCTCCGAAAGGACCAGGATCACTACTCCGCTTTCGGCTGGACCGAGCCGAAGGACCTATGCTACGTCTGGCCCAACCCGGCCGATTCGAAAAAGTGAGGAAAAAGTCGGAGGGTTGACGGCGGCATGATTGTGGCGGTAAGGTAGAGGGAGGGCAGCTCCACCCACCTGGCCCACCGACCTCCGCCCCTCATTTCAAAGAGGAATCATTTGCCGTCTCACGCCTTCACGATATCGTCATACTCCTCTCGACTCAGGATCTGAGGCGAGTACTCGCCACCCCGCTCTTCGAGGGCTCTAACGAACGTTCGAAGATGCTTTTCTGAGCCCATGAGGAGGCCTCCGTAAACCGATCTGATCTCCGGCTTGTCCGTGGCGCTGATCCGTTCTTCCAGGTCGTGGACGCTCGTCTCCTCCACCAGGGCCGCAGCCTTGAGGGCGTCTTCAGGGGACTTTCCACCCGATGCCAGGAGGTCGTCGTACATCTTCTGGAGAGTCTCGTTGGCGTAGACCCCGTCCCCATCCTGCACCGGATCCTCCAGGCCGTACCTGTCCATCAGGATCGCGACCGAGTCCATGTGGATCTGCTCGGAGTCTGCGACGTTCAGGAAAATGGGAAGCTTCACGATCTTGTAAAGCTCCAGGTACAGGTCTTCGGCCATCCTCTCCTCCTCTAGGATGAAGAGGATACCGTCCCGCTCGCCAGCGGTGAGGGCGGCTGCGGCCGCTGCCGCAGGAGCGCCGCTCGCCTTCTCTCCTAGGTTGAGCCGCCCCTCGGCCCGGGCGACGTTGTGGCTGGCCTGGAGGTTTGCGAAATCTGACATGCTCCAGATGACGGAGAGCTCCCGCCCCGGCAAAATGACGTTGTCGAACTCGTCACCTGTATCAAGCCTTCTCTTGAACTCTATCACCGTCCGGCCGTCCTTCTCCAGGCCGCCGAACTCCAGGATGTCGTCTGTCCCGCCCAGGTCCTCGTCGGGCAGGTGGGGGCCGTAGCTCTCGGTCGAGTACTGGTCCTCGACGACGACCTCATTACCGTCGACGGATCCCATTATGACGTCGGCATCTTTCATCCATTCGAGGGGATCAAAACCTATCGAGATCCAGCCCGTCGTCTCGCCTCTGAGGGCCATGTAGATGTTCTCGTCGTCGGTCGTCCAGAAGACCTCCATGTCTCCTCCAGAGTAGCCCCGACTCTCGGGGCCGTAGAGGACCGCGCTTCCGAAGTACTCGCCGTCCCCGATCACGCCGTCGGGCGTCCAGCCTTCGGGCTCTTCAGCCTCGGGCCCCTCAAGCCTAGGCGCTTCTTTCTGGACGCATCCCGAGAGAAGGACCAGGGCTATGACAAGAAAAAGAGATTTCAGCTTCATCCTCAACACCTGATATTACTTTATTTGCTAGGTCCCATATCAACTTGTCGAGATCTTTTCAATTCAACTCTCGAAAAATGCTTAAATATCATCCGGACATTTAGCAATTTTATGGATGCTGAGGAGATAGCCGGGAAGTACTCGATGAAGGATCTGAGGCCGATAGCCAAGAAGTACGGGGTGAAGACTCACTGCGTCAAGAAGATCGACGTGGTGAGGGCGCTCCCGCCAGAGGCGCTGGAGGAGCTGGAAGGCGAGGTTTCCTGACCATAAACGAAAAAATTTTTTGCTCCCGGCCGTTTTTGTAGGTCGATTTAGGGACCGGAAATCCGGGGTGGAAAATCGCTTTGGAGGCTGGCGCGAGATCGTCGAACTATCGTGAGTTCAACCGGCCCGCCGAGCTATCGCCCTCCCTCACCATCTCGCCCCTCAATCTCGGGGTTCTCCTTCATCGAGAGGGATATCCTCTTTCGGTCCAGGTCAACATCCAGGAGGGTGACCTCGACCTTCTGGTGGACCCTCACCACCTCCGCCGGGTCCCTGACGAAGCGGTCTGCAAGCTGGCTGATGTGGACGAGACCGTCCTGGTGGACGCCTACGTCGACGAAGGCGCCGAAGGCGGTGACGTTCGTCACGACCCCCGACAGCTTCATCCCCGGTCGAAGGTCCTCCATCTTCTCAACGCCTGGGGTGAAACTGAAGACCTCAAACTCCCGGCGCGGGTCTCTGCCCGGCTTTGACAGCTCTGCGAGGATGTCTTTGAGGGTGGGAAGGCCCGCCTTCTCGGAGACGTACCTCTCAGGGTCGATCCTCCCTTGGAGGGTGGGGTCGCCCATCAGCTCCTCGACGGAGGCGCCGAGGTCTTTTGCCATCGACTCCACGATCCCGTAGCTTTCGGGATGGACCGCTGACCCGTCCAGGGGGTTGTCCCCGCCTCTTATCCTGAGAAAGCCCGCGGCCTGCTCGAAGGCCTTCGGGCCGAGGCCGGGCACTTTTTTTAGATAATCTCTGGACCTGAAGGGGCCGTGCTCGTCTCTGTACTTGACTATCGATCCCGCCAGCTTCGGCCCCAGCCCCGAGACGCGCGAGAGAAGCTCGATGCTTGCGGTGTTCAGGTCCACCCCCACCGCATTGACGCAAGTTTCGACGACGTCCTCGAGCTTCCTCTTCAGGGCCGTCTGGTTCACGTCGTGCTGGTACTGGCCCACGCCTATCGACTTTGGATCGATCTTGACAAGCTCCGCCAGAGGGTCCATGAGGCGTCTGCCGATGGAGATGGTGCTGCGGACGGTCACGTCCTCTTCGGGAAACTCGTCTCTTGCGCATTTGGATGCCGAGTAGATGGAGGCTCCCGCCTCGTTCACCATAACGATCGGGATGCCTCCTTGAAGCTTCATATTCTTGAGAAACTCCTCGGTCTCCCTCCCGGCGGTCCCGTTTCCGACGGCGATGAGCTCCACCCCGAACCATTTGCACAGCTCCAGGATCTTCTCGGCCGATTGCCGAACCTCTTTTTGAGGGGGGTGAGGATAGATCACATCTTTTGCAACCAAAGATCCCTGCCGGTCGAGGACAGCCAGCTTGCAGCCGGTCCTAAACCCTGGATCTATCGCCAGGACCGTCTTCTCCTCCAGAGGCGGCTCCAGGAGTAGCTGGCGCAGGTTCTCTGCGAAGACCTCGATCGCCCTCTCTTCGGCTCGCTCCCTGGCGACGGAGAGGTTCTCCCTCTCCATCGACGGCGCTAAGAGCCTCTTGTAGCCGTCCTGACATGCCAGGCGGACCTCCCCAGAGGCAGGACCCTTCCCCCTAACGAAGAGCGACTCCAGAATAAGAGACGCCTTTTCCACTGGCGGCTCGACGTGCAGGATCAAGAACCCCTCTTTCTTGCCTCTCATCATCGCCATGACCCTGTGAGACGGCGCCTTGGAGAGGGGCTCGGACCAGTCGGCGTAATCTCTGTATTTGGAACCATCCCCTTCAAGGTCGTCGGAGGACTTCGACCGCAGGGCACCCCGGACCAAAAAGAGGTCGCGCATCTTCGATCTAGCCTCAGGACTCTCGCTGATCCTCTCGGCGATTATGTCCCGGGCCCCTGCCAGAGCCTCCTCGACCGAACCGACCCCCTTCTCCGGATCGATGAAAGATGCAGCTTCAGCTCTCGGGTCGATATTTCCCTGATCGAAAATCCTCTCCGCCAGCGGTTCAAGCCCCTGCTCACGGGCGACGGTGGCCCGGGTCCTGCGCTTTGGCTTATAGGGGAGATAGAGGTCCTCCAGGAGGGCGATGGTTTCCGCAGCCAGAATCTTCTTTTCAAGGTCGGGGGTGAGCTCTCCTCTCTCCTGTAGGGACTTCAGGATGGAGTTGCGCCTTCGGTCCAGGTCTCCGTATTTTTCTAGAAGGTCCCGGATGGCGGCGATGGCTACCTCGTCCAGCCCTTCCGTCGCCTCCTTTCTGTACCGTGCGATGAAGGGAATGGTCTTGCCCTCGTCCAGGAGCTTGGCTGTGGCCCTGACCTGGCCGCCCTTTAAATTTAGCTCTCCGGCGATCCGGGAAGTATGCATCTACACTCTCCGCTTGTTGGTCCGCCCCTTCTTCACCTCGAAGACGTAGGTCTTGTCCTCTTCGAGCTCGTGCCAGAGGTTTCTGTAGTAATCCTCCTTCCACTCCGCAAAACCGTCATCGAATCCCGGATCTCTCTCGTCGATGTGTATTAAAAAGCCCCTCTCAGAGTGAGGGGCGCAGAGTTTCAGCTTCTCCATACTGCTTTTTATGCTCGATCGGTCGTAGGGTTTTATTTTGTCCCCATCTCTTGTGACGGTCACCGGCTCGATGACCACAAGGCATTCGTCGCCCTTGAATATCGAGATCTCGGGTCTGGAGTCGCCTACGGGGTGTTTTATCAGCATGGTCATTATTTTGTTTTTATCTGTGTGGGCTCGCAGGTGGTGATAAAGAGAGGCCCTAAAATCGTCTTCCGTCTTGATCTTTCCGCTCTGAAAGTCCTCTACGGACCCCTTAAATGCGTCCACGACGCTTCTTTCAAACTTGCTTACCCGAGCAGGCATACTCTTGTCCCTCCTCCGCTTCAGGACTGAGGATTTCCAAACTACTAAAAACTAACTTGACTTTGTCAGAACGATATCGAGGCCTGCTCGGAAGGTTTTTCATCCATTCGGGGCGGGTAGTGATTGAGAGATCCAATTGCAGCCGTTCAATAAAATATCCCCAAAGCGCGATGAAGGACTATGCCAGGGGTCGGATGAAAGTTCCGGAGAAGTGCTCGATCTGATCGTCATTGGAGCGGGCCCTGCTGGCCTCTTCTGCGCCGCTAACTCATCCGACAAGGGCAGGAAGGTCCTCGTCCTCGAGAAGAAGAGATCCCCGGGCAGAAAGCTTCTCGTCTCGGGCTCGGGCCGCTGCAACCTGACCCACGACGGTGATATCAGGTCCTTCCTCGACCATTACGGCGACCACGGCCGTTTCCTCCGCCCGGCCCTTCTCGGCTTCGCGAATTTGGACCTGATCGCCTTTTTCGAGGATAGAGGCTTAGCCATGATCAGGCAGGAAGGGGGCAAGGTCTTCCCTGAAACTCAGAGATCCCGGGACGTGCTGAAGGTCCTGATCGAGGAGTGCGAGGCTCGGAACGTCGATATCGCTTGTGGAAAGACGGTGAAGTCTATCGGAAAGTCGGGAGACGGGTTCGAGGTGACATGTGGGGATCAGGCGTATCGATCCTTTCTATTGGTCATAGCCTGCGGCGGACGCTCATATCCCGCCACGGGCTCGACCGGCGACGGCTACGATTTCGCTAGAGCCTTCGGCCACACCATCGCCGAGATAGGGCCCGCCCTCGCCCCAGTTCGCATAAAGGACTACCCATTCTCGAAGCTCGCCGGGATCTCATTTTCGGACGCCGTGATCTCGATATTTAGGGGCAAGAAGGTGAAAGAGCACCATGGGGACGTCCTCTTCACCCACGAGGGGCTCTCGGGCCCCGGGGTCCTCGACTTATCCAGGCACATCCGGACCGGGGACGTCCTGAGGGTATCGTTTGTGGGGGGCAAGAAGAGGGTGGATCTGGATCGGTGGCTTCGAGATAGGTCACAGGAGGAGGGAGCCAGAAATCTGAGGTCGGTCCTCGTGGACTTGGAAATTCCCGCCAGGCTCGCGGCGCGGGTCCTTGAGATCTCGGGGATTCCTCAAGATCTGAAATGCGCCCAGATGACGAGAGAGACGAGAGTCGACCTCGCAGACAATTTGGCCGGCTTTCCACTGGTGGTGGAGGAGCTCGGCGGCTTTAATTCGGCCATGGTCACCAGGGGGGGCGTTAATCTTTTGGAGGTCAACTCGAAGACGATGGAGTCGAAGCTCGTCGATGGTCTCTACTTCGCTGGCGAGATCCTGAATGTTGACGGTGACACCGGCGGCTACAACCTCCAGGCCGCCTTCTCGACGGGAATCCTGGCGGCGAGGAGCATACAAAAGCGATTGGCAGATCTGAAAGGCGCTCGGTGAACTTTCAACGAAGTCTGGAATCGATATGATTGATCTCAGAATATATGGAAAGCCTCCCTACGGCGTTGTCGTCGTCCACGGTGGCCCTGGCGCTCGGGGAGAGATGGCTCCGGTGGCGCGAGAGCTATCAAAAAGGTGGGGCGTTCTGGAACCGCTCCAGACGGCTACGTCGGTTGAAGGTCAGGTCGAAGAGCTGAAGACGGCTCTGGAGACGGCGGGCGCCCTTCCCGCAACGCTGATCGGATTTTCCTGGGGCGCTTGGCTCGTTTTCATTTTAGCCGCTGAATATCCTGCATTGGTAAAAAAGCTGATACTCGTCGGAAGCGGGCCCTTCCAGGAGAAGTATGCTGCCAGAATCTCGGAGACGAGATGGAGCCGTCTGAGCTTGGAGGAGAGGGCAGAGGTCGGGTCCATCCTTCGAATTTTGGAGAGCTCTGAGAACGTCGGGTCGGAAGAGAAGAACGCAGCTATGGCTCGGATGGGGGCTCTATTCTCGAAGGTTGATGCATACGACCCTGTATCTGTATCACTCAAATCAGAAGTTTATGACTGCCGAGCTGACGTATTTCAAGCCGTCTGGAAGGAGGCAGCCCGATTGAGAAGGACTGGAATGCTACTGGAGCTGGGAAAACGGATCGAGTGTCCTGTGGTTGCTATCCACGGGGACCGTGACCCCCATCCCACAGAGGGTGTCGAACGCCCCCTCTCGGCCGTTCTGAATTGCTTCAGGTTCTTCTTGCTTGAGAATTGCGGGCATGCTCCCTGGATCGAGAGGAGAGCGATGTCGAAATTTTACGAGATCCTGGAAGAGGAATTGAAATAACGTTCATTTTCGCGACTTTTCGCCTCCAGATCCTCGTCTGATCGTCAACTATATCTGACTCAAAAAACAAAAGATCTGGCATGCCCAGAGTAATTCATTTTGAGATCGCCATCGATGAGCCCGACCGTGCTGTGAAGTTCTACACCGAGGTCTTCGGCTGGAAGGTGGATAAGTGGGTGCCTGTGGACTACTGGCTCGTCCAGACCGGCGAGGGTCCCGGGATCGACGGAGCCCTCAAGATGCGGGATAGGCCCAACGAAAGCACCACAAACACCGTGGAGGTTCCGTCTCTTGAGGAGTACATGGCGAAGGTCGCCGAGAAGGGGGGAGAGGTGATCACCGAAAAGATGACGATACCGGGCGTCGGCTATTTCGCTCAATGCAGAGATACTGAAGGGAACGTCTTCGGCATAATGGAGAGCGACGAGTCGGCCCAGTGATTGAAAGCCGAAGGTTGCCGCAAGTCGATCTCGACTTTTTGCGATCCGAAACCCTCCGGGCCCTTTTACCTTCTCAATCCAGCTCCTCGTCCTGCTCGCACCAGGTGGGGTATACTATGCATAGGAATATCAGAGGCCCTTCGCCCGTGTTCTCGATATGCTGCCTTGACCCAGGCGGGATGTAGATCGCCTGGCCAGGTCCCACATCGGCAGATTCGTCGTTGGTCTTCATCCTGCCACGCCCTTCCAGGATGAAGTAGACTTCAGAGGATGTCTTGAGAATGTGGGGCTTTGAGGCCTCGACGGGTCCGAGTCGGGCGTGAGCCAGGCTATAGCCCATCTCCAGGTCCTCATTTTCCCGGCCGGGATGGAGAAGCTCGCAGATATCGGTTCCGTCGAGGGCGACGAAACGCGGACAGTTTTTAAGGTCCTTTATGAACATCTTTTCACCCGACTTGCGCCATCAAAATATCTCCGGGTTGCACTCGGCCAGAAACTCGTCCCAGAGCCCCGGGTGCCTCCTGGTGAACTCGGCCAACAGATCCTTGCACTCTGCCATGTCCAGGTCTTCGACCTCGATCCCGTGCGACTCCATGAGCTCTCTTGCTTCAGGGGCGCCCTCTGCCTCCCCCGCCACGACCCTTTTTATCCCGAACTGGACCGCAGCTCCCGCGCAGAGGTAGCAGGGCATCATCGTCGAATACAAAGTCGTGCCGATGTAGCCCCCGGTGAGCCTCGCGCGTCTTAGGCAGTCGATCTCGGCGTGCATCAGCTGATCCCTGTCCTGGACCCGCCGGTTTCGGCCTCTTCCGATTATCCTTCCCTCCTCCACCAGGACCGCGCCTATGGGAACGCCGCCCTCGGCTAGGCCCGCCCTCGCCTCCTCGATGGCGGCCCTCATGAACTCGTCGTCTCCCTTCATCTCGTCCTCACCCCACCTCTTGCGATAGGTTCAAGCCTCGCTGACCTCCACCTCGACCTTTGCCCCCATCCTCTCCAGGTCCTCGACGAACCTCTCCGGGTCCACCAAGTGGCCCATCATCCAGATGCCGGGTGTCTTCAGGCTTCCGTCCAGGTACTGGCTCAAAAAGGCTCCGACCGGCATCGCCGTGAACTCGTAGACGTCGTCGTGCCTCGCAGTCATCTTGACCGAGAGGCTCTTTCCGTCCTTCTCCCCCTCAGCCTCCAGGACGAAGGTGACGGCCTCCCCGGGCGAGGTGAAACGCTTCGATCCCCAGACCATGAGCCATGCAAGCTGGTCTCTTCCAAGGCCTCTCTTTACCTTGCCGAGGACGAAGGCGAGGGGGGTCACTACGTAGTCGACAAACCAGTTCAGCCCGGCGACGTATGCCGCAAGCTCCTCGATCCCCAGCCGCTCCGGCAGATCCGTCATCTCCGCCAGGGTCGTGGGGTAGCATGTCTTCGTCCCCAGAGGCGGGCCAAAGTCGACCTTCCGGACGTCCCGGTATCCGGCTCGTCTCCATTCACCGTCCTTGAAGACCTCGGCGGAATAGTCGCTTAAGGTGTCAACGAACTCCAGGACGGCGCCGCCGGGGTCGAAGTCGGTCTTCATGGCGACGGCGGCGGAGGCCTTCCGGTAACGGGTGAAGTAAGACCCGGACCTCCGGACGAAGACCGACGGCAGACCCGGATGAAATCCCGCTTGGGTCACGAAGGTCAGCCCCGCCCTCTCGATATCGGGGGCCAGGCCTTCGAGGGCGGATGCGACCTCCTGGGGGTAGTGGATGTCGAGGTAGTCAGATCCCGCTTCGATGGCTGCTTTCGCCGTCGTCTCGACGAAGGAGGTGGTCGTCGCCGCTACGATAACGAGATCTGCCCCCCCAAAGGGCTCTCTCAGGGTCTCGCGATCTGCGGCGTCGGCAAAGGCCCAGGAGGCACGGTTCCCGGAAAATTCGCGATTCAGCTTCTCTGCAAGGGCTCTTGCCTTTCCATCGCTCCTTCCGGCCACAATCAGACCGGCCCGGGTATTTTTCAGGATCGCTCTCGATATGGCGGACCCGGCACCGCCGTACCCTCCCAGAACCAGGATCGTCTTCTCAGTCATGAATCCGCCTCTTTTTTATAGTTGGATCATTGGAATGGTAATGAATTTTTGGTTTATGCGTGTAACCCACATTTTCATGCATTGGTCATCGGTTAAGCCCACCACTCCTCGGTAAAGCGCTTTCTAGTATAACAGTTCCAAATTAACATATCAATACCCCACAGTTATTATCTACGACAATCCCGCCCGCCATTTTATCCATTTTGTACTTCCACTTAAATATTGTTGGAGTTTCATTCATACCTTCAATATATTGGCTTATCC
>JBFESM010000028.1:0-14141 GCA_041548445.1 Methanothrix sp.
CCCGAAGTAATAAAAAATATTTGGGAATTCTCGCGTTCAGATGCAGGGCAGCCAGTCTACCTGGACAGCGCCACAAGTGCCGTTGCCCCAGAGCTGGATGAACTTCTCGATCGAGAAGAAGCTGGTCAGGTCCACTACGCTTCGGTGGTCGTACTCGGGTTTCCTGCCCTTGTCGCTGATGTTATTCGACATAATCGCTTTCTAATCACCGTCTTTGGGTAAAGTGAACCTCTCCCCCAGAAGCACAAAGGCAAAAATGGCACTATGCTCCGGCCGGGATTTGAACCCGGGTCTTCGGCTCGAAAGGCCGGAATGATTGGCCGGACTACACTACCGGAGCGCCACCATCTTCCAACTTTGGCCCTCTATATGTATGTTTCTGATTCCGGATCGGAACGCCTGCAAAAAACCCGAGAGCAGAATAGTCCCGGGCGGATTCGAACCACCGTCCCAGGCTCCAAAGGCCTGCAGGATTGACCACTACCCCACGGGACTTCCTCGCCGCTCTCGGGCTTGCAGCGCAATCTGCAGGTCTATCTGCATAAGATATATATGCGCTTCCCCGTCAGGAATTCAGAGATGAATCTGCTCACCAAGCCCCATACGAGCCAGCGGAGGCTCATAGAGATTCTCAGGGTGATAAACGCGTCGGATAAGCCCATCGGAGCGAGAGCAATCTCCGACGAGCTCTCCAACAGGGGATACGAGATTGGGGAGCGGGCAGTCAGGTACAACCTCAAGATAATGGACGAGCTGGGCTTCACCAAAAAGGAGGGTTACAGCGGCCGGACCCTCACACCCCTTGGAAAGAGGGAGCTGTCCGACGCCCTGGTGGATGATAGGATAGGCTTCGTCAACACCCGAATCGAGGAGTACATGTACCGATCGAGCTTTGATCCCGATTCCGAGAGCAACAGAGTGGTGGTCAACACCAGTCTTCTGGATAAGAGGGATTACGAGAGGACTTTAGAGATAATGAGACGGGTCTATGATGCCGGTTTCGCGGTGAGCAGGAGGGTTTCGATCCAGGACGAGGGTGAGGAGATGGGCGCTTTGCAGATACCCGGAGGATTCCTGGGCATCTCCACCGTCTGCAGCATCACCGTAGACGGTATGCTCCTCCGGGGAGGAATTCCGGTCAATACCACCTTCGCGGGCGTCGTTGAGGTGAAAGATGGGGCTCTCTTGGAGTTCACGGATCTGATAGCTTACGCCGGTTCGTCTCTCGATCCCATGAGGGTCTTCATGTCGCGAAAGACCACAAAGGTGAGCGAGGCCGTGAGGGTTGGCAACGGCTGGGTGCTGGCCAACTTGAGGGAAATTCCAGTGGCTGCGATCGATCAGGCCTGGGATCTGCTGGATCGGGCAAAAGGTGCTGGTATCGACGGCCTGATGAAGATGAGCGAGCCCGGGGATCCGAACATGGGGTGCCCCGTGGGCGCTGGGAAAGTGGGCATCGCCTTCTGCGGTGGGGTAAACGCCGTGGTGGCGGCTCAGGAGTTGGGAATCGATATCAGGACGATGCCCATATCTTCTCTGCAAGACTACGACAGGATGAAAGAGCTCCGTTGAATCTGACCATAGAGTATAAGATCTCTCATGCCGAAGGGTCGATCGTGGGGATGTTGATTCGCGAAGTTCGACTTCTGATGGTGCTCTTGATACTGTATGCGGCTTTTGTCGCCATCTTTGCTGGCGTCGCACTATGTGACCAGTCCGGAAGTTCCGACATGATAAATCTCGGATCGGGACCGCGCCCCATCTACAGGATCGGATACTCCGGCGACGGCCCTGTCGATATCGACGAGCTGATAGAACAGGTGCAAAAGAGCTCGATGGACTCAGTCGAGGGCTCTGAAGGTCTGATCTATTCTGGTCAAGCTTCTGAGGCGTCATCATCTCAGCCGTTTGCATCCCTGGAGGCGCCCTCGTTCGACTCGCCAGCTGAGCCCGAAGGCTCGGTTCTCTCGCAAGACGCTCCGAAGGAAGACGGCGGATCCGACAGATCTCAAATCGCGTCGGTCCATAGCGAAGATGAAAAGCCCCCTTACGTGAGGGTTCCTGTAGTCTCCGATCCTCCCGGGGCTGAGGTTTACATTGACGGTATGTTCTATGGCGTCACCCCTTTCATCGCGACGGTGGAGCCGGAGAGCCACCTCGTGGAGGTTTATCTCGAGGGCTACTGGAACTGGTTCAATATCATCGACTTCTCTGAGAGCACCGGGACTATCCCCATCACCCTCATCTCCAGGCAGCCCGCCGTTGTCGCGACAAACGAGACGGATGCGGCCCAGGACGTCTCGGTCTCGAAAGGGGCTCAACCCTCAATTGAGGCGAACGGCACTGCTAACGTCACGTCCTCATCGGCTGCTGGCAAGGATTTCTGGGAGGAGAACTACAGAAAGTTTCTCATCGTCGTGGCTCTTCTCTCTTTTCTGATCGGATCGGGAAGCATCGCCACCTGGGCACGATCTCGCCTCACCACCTCGGTCAAGATCAGCTTTCCTCGCGACGGAGAGGACAAGTGGGCCGGCCTCATCGAGGGTCAATCCAGCAGGATCCGCGGCACAAAGAAGCATGTCTATGTTCTGGTCAGGTATGACGACGATCACCTCCAGGTGAGAAAGAGGGTGGAGCCGAACCGCGACGGTCGCTGGTCTACGCGATGCGAGGTCGAGGAGGGTACGGTCTACAGGATCTACGCCGTGGTGGTGGACAGGCCCCTGAACGAGAGAACGTACCTTGAGGAGGTACCATCTCACCGCGCCATATCCGAGGTCGGGCCGGTGACGGGGAGAGAAAAGGCGCCGAAGTCTGCAGATTGATGAAGCGTTCGATCAGATCGGCGCTCGATCCCGGATAAGGTTTTATATGTTGATGGGCCGTAGTGTGGCCCTGTTCAGTTGCGAGGAGAAAAAATGGACTTCAGAGTGGTTATTTCAGATCCCCAGAGCGGGAAAGCTTACCAGGTGGAGGCGAAGGACGCCGCCGCCAACAAGTTCCTCGGCCGAAAGATCGGCGACGTAGTCGACGGCGATGCTGTGGGCATGCCCGGCTATTCGATAGAGATCACCGGAGGAAGCGATCGCGAGGGATTTCCGCTTCGCCGCGACCTTCCCGGATCCAAGCGCAGGAAGATTCTGATCACCGGTGGAACCGGGTACCATACCTTGGCTAAGGGGTGCAGGCGGAGAAAGTCCGTCCACGGTCGCGACATATCGGCCGACGTCGGTCAGATCAACGCCAAGATCACAGAGCGCGGCGCAAAACCGGTGGAGGAGCTGCTGGGTGCGGCCCCCTCTGAATGAGCGATTCTGGCTTGAGATCAGAACTTCGTCTTGCAGGTCGCCTCGATTCGCGACGATGGCGGAGACGGCGGCGATTGGCCTGAGACTGGTCGCTGCGGGCCCAGAGACCTATCTGGAAGTCCGGCCGGAACGATCACCGCGCCGGAAAAAGACCTTCACATCATGGCGAGAGGTCTTTGAAGAGTCGTCTTTCGAGGTAGGTCGAAGGTCCTGCATAACCCCAGACGAGATGTTGGAGGACGTTGGCATGGTAGAAGAGGCCCATCAGCCAGAACCCCCGCCTGGATCTTGGCGAGGTGCTATCCATGGTGGAGTTCGAGGCGGCGGAAGACTTGTCATTGCTATCTCGGGCTGGAGCGGACCAGTCCCTCTTAGTGGCCATGCAATCGGAGGCGAACGATAACTTCACCTCAGCCCTCGTAAACGTCTCGAAGATCGTAAAACAGAGCTTTTTTGCCCTCGTCATTTGCGCGGCGGCGGACATCTTCGCCGGGTTCTCGATAGCCAAGATGTCCTACCTTTTAGCCCTGTACCCGGGCCTGATAATTCTGATACCCAGCTCCATAAACCTGCGGGGCAACATCTTCGGCTCTTTTGGGGCCAGGCTTGGCACCAGCTTTCACACCGGCGAGATCTCGCCTCCTTTGGGAAGGTCTGAGGCCCTCCGACAGCAGATGGGCGGCGTTGCGGTTCAGACCCTCTTCATGCCCCTGGTTCTCGCCTTCGTGGTGAAAGCTTTTGGCCAGGTCGCGGGGCTTGATACGATGAGCATCTACGATTTGGTGTTGATAGCCGTTGTCAGCAGTCTCCTCTCGGGCGTGGTCCTTCTGGCCTTCACCCTGGTAATGATCAACCAGAGCTTCAAGAAGGGGTGGGACCCGGACAACATATCCGTGCCCCTGATCACCGCCGCGGGCGACGTGATCACAATCCCCCTGCTTTTCGCCTCCGCGATCTTGGTTTCGATGATGAGCTATCCTCTGGCGAGGGCGATGACCCTTCTTTTCATAATGTTCTCCACTGCGGCGTTGGTCTACAGTTTGGGCTCGGGTCGTCTGATTATGGTCAGGATCGTGAGACAGTCCCTGCCAGTGCTGGTGGTTTCCACGGTCCTTGCCACCTTGGCCGGGATCTTCATGGGGATGACCGAGGAGATGCTGATAGCCTTCTCCACGGTTCTGCTTTTGATCCCGGTCTTCAATGCGGAGGGCGGAAACCTCGGCGGGATCCTCTCCTCTCGGCTCACCTCAGCTTATCACCTGGGTATGATCAAGATGGGCCGAAGGCCCGAAGGCGAGACCAGGACCAACTTCAGCTACACCCTTCTCCTCTCCGTCCTGATCTTCCCGACACTGGGGTTCCTCGCCTACGTCGTATCGAAGGCCTTCGGGATGGACGCCCTGGGGTTTGGCGAGATAATCTTCATATGTCTCGTGGCCGGGCTATTCACCACCCTCTTGGCCATCTTCGTAACCTACTACTTCACCTACTTCTTCGTCAAGATAGGTGTCGATCCCGACAACGTGACGATACCGATGATCACTAGCCTGATGGACGTTTTGGGGACCGCGTCTTTGATCCTAGTCACCATGGCCGTGATATCGGCCTGAGAAATCGCGGCTCGAGAAAATAATTGCGGACGGAGAAAAACTTCCTCATCGGTTCGCGACGAGGTCCTGCACCATGTCCAGGGCCTTAGGGATCTGTCCCCTCATGGTGGCCTTCATCTGGTCGGGCGGCAGCATCGCAAAGAGCGCGTCCATCAGCCGATCGCTTTTCATCATCCTGTCGACGATCTGCCTGATCCTGACGGAGTTTTCAAGCTCTTTTCCCATCTCCGTCGCGATTCGCGACGGGTACTCTTCGAGGTCGGCCTCGCCCTTGATGTGCCGGGCCGCGACCTCTCCCGCCGCCTGTCCTCCCACCATCGCGAGAGGTATGCCGCCGCCGGAGGTCGCCATCACCTGGCCCGCGGCATCTCCTGCCAGAAGGACGTTCTCCTTCTGGATTGCGGGCGGCATGCCGCCTGCCGGGACTAGCCCCCGCATCACCGCCGTCACCTCGCCCCTTTGGAGCTTCTCCTTCGCGATCGGGTGCTCCGTGATGAAGGAGTCGAGGACGTCGCGAAGCCGCGTTCCCTGGAGGTAGGCGGATCTAGCGCCGACGCCGACGTTCGCGACGTCCTCGCCCAGGGGTATTATCCAGGCGTACCCTCCGGGCGCGCACCTCGTCCCAAAGTACATCTCCGCGGCATCGGGGTCGATATCGACGTCGGCCATCTCGTACTCGAGGCATACGCCCACCTCCTGCCGGTGGGCCATTTCTGCGCCTCGTGCGGTGGCGGAGCTTGGGCCGTCGGCGCCGATGACGACCTTTGCTTCAATCGTCCCCGAGCTTCGGCCCGAGAGCCTCAGGGCGGGGCCATTCAGATCTGCCCGGGTTTCAACCAGGACTAGTGCCCCAGCCCTCGCCGCTCTCCAGGCGAGGTCGCGATCAAACCCCCTCCGATCGATCACCCTTCCTCGAACAGGAAACTCCTTCGCATTTCCCGAGGGGGCGTATATCCTCTGTAGACTGGTTCTGTGGAGTATCTGCCGTTCGGGAATCTCGGCCAGGGCGTCGGGGATCTTCGCTCTGGGGAGTAGGGCTCGCAGCTCCTGGATCTCGGGAAGAAAGCCGCCGCACTGGACGGGAGATCCGATCTCCCTCTTTCTCTCGATCAGGACGACGTCGAATCCCTTCTTCGCCGCGGCCTCGGCGGCGGTGGAGCCTGCGGGGCCCGCGCCCACCACCGCGATATCTATTCTGTCCTGATCGACTCTCATCTATCTTCCTCCCGTTTTTCACCTGGAAGGCGTTGCCGAAAGGCCCAGTCCCAGGAGCGTCTCCTCGATCTCCCGGTAGGAGAGGTATATCTCGTCCTTCTGCCTCTCGATCATGTCTCTTCTCGGCTCGGCCGAGAGCCAGATCGAGAGCCGATCTGCGCGAACCATCTTCACCGAGGCGAGCATGTCGGCCTGGGTGAGCCTGTAGATCGCGTCCTTGCCGGTGAGCTCAAACCAGGCGTTGTGCTTTGACTCAAGCCTCTCCAAAAACTCGTTCCATTCGAGCTTCCCCTCGATCCTGCCGCCGTCGGCCATCAGGGGTGCGATGTCGAGCCGGAGGTGGAGGTGGGCTCTCTCGCCCGAGATCTTCTCCTCGATCCTGGATGCGATATTTCCGTACCCTGGATCGGTCCGGTCGGCCGTCAGGGCCCCGTCGCCATAGACCTCTCTTCCGACGTCGGCGAAGAAGGGCGCAAGCCTAGCGGGCTCGGGCCTCGCAGTCGCGAGGGATATCCCGACGAAGACGAGGGCGCTCAAGGATAGGCCGATCAGAACGCCGTGTTCTGCTAAAACACCGTAGCTTGCAAGCTTTGGAGCGGCCGTCTCCAGGGGCGCCTTAAGCCAGAACTTCTCGTAGGATATGAGGGCGATCTGGGTTCCGCCGCCGACGATCACCGCCGCGAGAGCGCCCCATCGGGTCGCCCGTTTCCAGAAGAGGCCGCCCATGATGGGGAAGAAGTATGACGTCGTCCCGATCACCGTCGCGATGATCACGGCCTCGACGATGCTATCGACCTTGAGGGCGATCGCAGCGGAGATCGCGATCATGACTATGACCAGGACCCTGTTTATGACGAGCATCTCCTTCATGCTCGCCTGGGGCCTGATGTGCCTTTGGACGATGTCCCTCGATATGCATGAGGCGCCGGAGGTGGCGAAGGTGTCGGCGCAGGACATGGAGGCCGCAGCAAAGCCTATCGCGACGAGGGCGACCAGGGCACCGGGCAGGTTCTCCTGGATGAACGCGAGGTAGAGCATCTCAGCCTCGATCTCGCCGGCGGGCAGCGGATAGATCGCCCGCAGGGCTACGGCGGTGACGAAGCAGGCGAGGTAAACGATGCCGAGGAGGGCGGCGCCCAGGATGAGGCCGCGCTTCGCCGACCTGTCGTCGCGAGCCGCCCAGATCTTCTGCCAGGGGTCCTGTTCTGCGACCCAGCCGGGCAGCAGGGCGAGCTGGAGGACGAGGGCACCGGTGACGCCACCCAGGATGAAAAGGTTCCACCAGTCGGTGCCGAGGGTGGCTGAGGCCGCGGTGAGTGTCGTTCCACTCTCCATGGAAACCCTCGTCGCGAGGCCGGCTACGGCGACTGCGACGCCCGCGAGAAAGGTGAACTGGACCGCGTCGGTCCAGACGACTGCCTTGAAGCCGCCGAGGCTGACGTAGATCGAGACCGCCACCGCCATTATCAAAACCGCGTAGAGGGGCGGGACCCCAAAGAAGGCTTCGAGGACCAGCTTGAACCCGATGAAGTCTGTCACCGCGAACAGGATCATGGTGATGGCGATGGCCAGAGCCACCGGTGCCCTGACGTGAGGGTGGTACCTGATCTCGAGAAGCTCCGGCTGGGTCATGGCCGGGATGTTCTTGACCCTCTTTGCTATGACGGCGATGATCAATAGGCCCGCGATGTTCGGAAAGACCCAGATCCAGACTGATCCGACACCGATGAAGAGGAATAGGCCCGTCGCGAGCAAGAGGGCGCTTGCCGTCAGCCACGATGCCGCGGCCGAAAGGCCGATGTTTGCGGTTCCGATCTCCCGGCCCGCCAACCAGAAGTCAGTCACAGATCTTTGCCCACGGGACGATCGCAGTCCGATGCCGATGAGCACCGCTATGTACAGGCCCAAAAGCAGGAGGAAGAGATGATAGGAATCCATTTGGTCACCGTTGACTCAGAGGATTCGCGAATATTTAAGGGCTGAGATCTGTGATTTTTAGAGCCGGAAAGAGGCCGTTGTAACTTTCGGCGGCTTATCTATTTGTGCGGCCACTTTTCGTCCGCAAATAAAGTGAAGGGACGCCGCCTCTCCTCTGGACCGTGGGAGACTTAAGGAAATGGCGCCTTCGGCCGCTATGAGGTTGTTCTCATGAGAAGCGATATCACCAAGGTCGGATCCGAGAGGGCGCCCCACCGGGCCCTCCTCAAAGCCACCGGCCTCATCGACGAGGAGATCGGCCGTCCCTTCGTGGGGGTCGTCAACTCCTGGAACGAGTTCATACCGGGCCACATCCATCTGGACAAGATCGCCCAGGCCGTCAAGGCCGGGATCAGGATGGCGGGAGGCGTGCCCTTCGAGTTTCACACCATAGGCCTCTGCGACGGGATCGCCATGGGCCACAAGGGGATGAGGTACTCCCTTCCCAGCAGGGAGATCATCGAGGACACCATCGAGGTGATGATGGAGTCCCATCAGCTAGACGGGATGGTTCTGGTATCTTCTTGCGACAAGATCGTCCCGGGCCATCTGATGGCGGCGGGCAGGCTCGACGTTCCGGCGATAGCCGTCACCGGCGGCCCCATGTACCCGGGATTCGCCTGCGACAAGGAGCTGGACCTGATCGACGTCTTCGAGGGGTGGCAGAAGGGTGGCGAGGTCCTTGAGGTCCTGGAGAACCTGGCCTGTCCGGGCGCGGGCTCCTGCGCCGGCCTCTTTACCGCCAACACCATGGCCTGCCTCACAGAGACGATGGGGATGAGTCTACCCGGCTGCGCGACCGCCCACGCCGCGGACGCGAAGAAGATGAGGATCGCAAAGAAGTCCGGGTTGAAGATAGTCGAGCTGATCGAGAAAGGGATCTCTGCAAGACAGATCGTGACCCCAAAGTCGCTGGAGAACGCCATCAGAATGGACATGGCCATCGGCGGGAGCACCAACACCACTCTCCACATACCGGCGGTGGCGTCCGAGTTCGAGATCGATCTCGACCTGGAGAAGTTCGATGAATTGAGCAGGGATACGCCCCACCTCGTCAACCTCCGGCCGGGAGGGCCCTACCACATCCTCGATCTTGAAAGGGCCGGTGGCATCCCTGCCGTGATGAAGCGGCTCGAGTCGAAGCTGAACCTGGACGTTCTCACGGTCACGGGCAGAACCCTCGGCGAGGAGATCGCGAAGTTCAGGCCGGCAAACCCCGAGACCTACGCGAAGGTCGTCGCAACCCTCGATCGGCCGTTCCATCCCGAGGGCGGTATCGCGATCCTGAAGGGGAGCCTCGCTCCTGAGGGGTCGGTCGTCAAGCAGACGGCGGTTACCGGGTCGATGCGCAAGCATGTGGGCCCGGCCAAGGTCTACGACTCCGAGGAGGAGGCTCTGGCTGGGATCGTCGGCGGCGAGGTCGTCGCAGGAAACGTAGTCGTCATCAGGTACGAGGGTCCCAAGGGCGGCCCCGGCATGAGGGAGACCCTATCCCCTACATCGGCTATCGTTGGAGCAGGCCTAGGAAACTCCGTCGCCCTGATCACCGACGGCAGGTTCTCAGGAGGCACGAGAGGCCCCTGCATCGGCCACGTATGTCCAGAGGCCGCGGTGGGCGGGCCGATAGCCCTGGTGGAAGACGGCGACGAGATCAAAATCGACATCGACGGGCGAAAGATCGACCTTCTGGTGGACCCGGCAACGCTTGAGAAGCGGAGAACCGCCTGGAAGGCGCCCGAGCCGAAGGTCACCAAGGGGATGCTGGCCAGGTACAGCAGGTCCGTTACCTCCGCGAGCCGTGGCGGCGTTCTCAGGTAGGCGAAGATGGCTCAAAAGGGGATCAGGTGTTTTGTCGCCGTCGACCTTCCCGATTCGATGCGCGACAAGATCGCAAAAGTCCAGAGGGAGATCGACCTGCCCGGGGTGAGGCTCGTCAAACCCGGCCTCATCCACCTCACCCTCAAGTTCCTCGGCGACGTTCCCCTTTCGAAGGTGGACCGGGTGGCTGAGGCCCTCAGGAGCGTAAAGCGCCCGGCCTTCACCGCCAGGGTAGGGGGCATCGGAGCCTTTCCGGGCAGGTCGATCAGGGTGGTCTGGATCGGGGCCGAGGGCGAGTTCGAGGGGCTATTCAGCGCAGTGGAAGCCGCCCTCATCCCCCTGGGGTTCGAGCGGGAACGGCGCAAGTTCACGTCTCACGCCACCATCGCCAGGGTGGGCAGGCCCAGCCCCGAGACGACGAGCCTCCTCGCCTCAAAGCTTGCCCCCTTCAGGGAGATCGACCTTGGCGAGTTCAGGGCGACAGAGTTTCTTTTGAAGAAGAGCACCCTTACCCCCGGAGGCCCCATCTACGAGGACGTCGCAGCCTTCCCCCTCTCCAGTCCTTGAGGAGGTCCTCTCCAGGGTCAGGCCTTCTATCGATGAGCAAGAGAGGCTAAACGCCGTCGCGAAAACGGTCATATTGCGGATCGAGGACCTGGCCGGGTCCGAAGACGTCGAATGCGAGGTGATCCTGGTGGGGTCTGCGGCCAGAGGCACCTGGCTCTCGGGAGACCACGACCTCGACATATTCATCGGCGTCCCCGAGGGGTCGTCCCTCCTGCCCGCTCTGGAGATTGCGAGGAGCGTCGCCCCAAAGTTCGAGGAGCGGTACGCAGAACATGCCTACGTCCACGCCCTCTTCGAGGGGTTCGAGCTCGACCTCGTACCATGCTACCTGGTGGAGGACGCCTCCCAAATCCTCTCCGCCGTCGACAGGACACCCTTTCACAACCGGTACGTCACCCGGAGGATAAAGGGGCTCGAGGACGATGTCCTCCTTTTGAAACAGTTCATGAAGGGGATCGGTGTCTACGGGTCTGAGCTGAAGGTCGGCGGATTCTCCGGCTACCTGGCCGAGCTTCTGGTGATCCGGCACGGTTCATTTATCGACGTGCTGAAGAAGGCTGCACTCTGGCGTCCTGGAGAGGTGATCGATCTGGAGGACCATTCTTCCCGAGACCACGAAGACCCCCTGGTCGTCGTCGACCCCGTCGATCCGGCTAGGAACGTCGCTGCGGCCCTCACTCTCGACAGGATGTTTCAGTTCGTGGCCGCATCCCGCCTCTTCCTGAAGGAGCCGGATCTTGAGTTCTTCTTCCCAAATCCAATCCAGCCCCTATCCGACCATGAGCTTCGCGAGCAGTTCGCAAAGCGGAAAAGCGCCCTGATCCTGCTGGAGTTTGCAGCCCCCGACCAGGTGGAGGACGTCGTCTTCCCGCAGCTGAGAAAGGCCGAGCAGTCGGTCCGCGCCCTCTTGGATCGGAACGGCTTTTCGGTCCTCCGGTCGGACGCCGACTGGCACAGAGGCGTTCCTCCTGAAATGGGCGAGATGGCTGGCTCAGAAAACTCTGAACTTTGTGGCGTGATCAGGATGCTCTTCGAGCTTGAAGTCGCCTCACTTCCCAGGGTTGAAAGAAGGGTCGGCCCACCTGTCTGGGAGGCGGAGCACGCGAAGAAGTTCGTATCCAGCCACCCTGAACCCCTCTCAGGCCCTTACGTCGAGGATGGCCGGTTGGTGGTGGAGGTGGCCCGAAAATTCGTCGAAGCCTCGGAGCTGCTCCGTTCTCAGATGGCGAGCCTATCCCTCGGACGCCATCTCGGTCCCGAGTTGAGGCGTGGATACAAGATATACGTGGGCCAGGAAATCCTAAAGATCGGGGACCTGGAGTTTCGAGCTTTCATGGCCAGGTACTTTTCGGCGCGAGAGTGGGTCTAGAGTTTCTCCTGACCTCAGTCCTTTTCACCCTCTTCATTTGAAGCAGTCCCAGTAGAGGCTCATCGCCCTCTTCGCCTCTTCTATCTTCTCTGCTGCTCTTGGGTCCTCCTCGACCTCGGTCCGTGCCAGAGATTCTCCTTTGAAGGCCCTCAGTATCGCGACTATCGAGTCGGAGAGGGCGTTCAGGTTGTAACCCCCTTCGAGGGCTGCGACGAGCCTGCCCTCGCAGCATGAGTCGGCGATCTCCTTCACCGAGGCCGCCATCGACCCGAAGGCCCCGGTGGTGAGGTTCATGCCGCTGAGGGGGTCAGCCTGGTGCGGGTCCTGACCGGCCGAGACGAGGACGATGTCCGGGTCGAACTCCAGGGCGACGGGCTTTAGGATCTCATCGAAGGCGGCGAGGTATCCGGAGTCGCCCGTCCCCCAGGGCAGGGGCACGTTCACCGTGAACCCCTCAGCTCCGTCCATGCCCAGCTCTTTCACCTTCCCGGTCCCTGGATAGTGGGGCGACTGGTGGGTGGAGAAGTACAGAACGGTCCGATCGTCGTAGAAGACCGCGCTCGTTCCGTTCCCGTGGTGGACGTCCCAGTCCACGATCAAAACCTTTTCGAGCCCCATCTTCTGGGCGTATTTTGCCCCTATGGCCACGTTGTTGAATATGCAAAATCCCATCCCCTTATTGGGAAGGGCGTGGTGTCCCGGCGGCCTCACCAGGGCGAAGGCGTTGTCGAGGTCGTTTTTCACCTCGTCGACGCCGGTTATCACCCCGCCCGCCGCCATCAAAGCTGCGTCGTAGGATTGCCGTGAGACGACGGTGTCGAGGTCCAGGTATCCTCCTCCCCGCTCGGACATGGCCCTGACCTGGTCGATGTAGCCTGGGGAGTGGATCGTTCCCACCTCCTCGAGGGTGGCAGGCCTTGGGGTGACGAACTCCAGGTCCAGGTCCGAGGACTCTATCTTCTTCAGAGTTGTGGTGAGCCGCTCCTTTCTCTCTGGATGGCCGTCGGTGTCGTGCTCCAGGTAAATGGGGTGGTATATAAGGCCAGTTCGCGCCATATGGCTCTCTTTATCGGCTCTGATGTAAAAACAGTTTTCCCTGCGATCATAAGGGCTTCTGGCAGTTCTCTGACCTTATCTGAAGGCTTTTTTTCTTGGATCATCCAATTTTAAATGGGTTTATATGTGCCAAATGCCTGATAAGGTCATTTAAAGAAAGTATAAGATATTTTAGGCTTTTTTGTAGGTAAAAAAGGATATATATTGATTCATTCCCTCTTTGCACCTCAAAGAGTTTCTCTATATCGTTTTATCCCGAATTCCCTGTTTTATCCCTCTCATTCCATCTCGAAATTTTGCCGTAACATCTTTTATATCTCTTGCTGACATTTTTCTGGCAGGGTGGGCTGCTCATATCTGAGGAAATGTCTTCGATCGATCAGTCTTCCGTCCTGAATTTCAGGTGCAGGGGAATGATGTTTCACCCAAGAGACCACAAAAGATATATGGTGAAATTCTCTATCATATTCCCATAGTCCCAACGGGATCGGGAGGGTGATGCAGCTATACAGTGTCATATTGATGCCAAACAGCACCTGGTGGCGCCGTTTGGTCGCGCCGCAGTGGCGGGGAGATCAGTGTGGGCAATAGTTTTAAGAATAATCATACTGTGTGCTGCATGAACCTAACCCCATAGGGGAAAAGTAGGAGGTTAATGAAATTATGAAGAAAGTGACCGCGATTACGCTTACCGCATTTGTATTGCTACTCGCGTCAGCGATGGCAGTAAGCGCAGTCGATAAGGTGGAGATCCGCGGTCCTGTGGCCGAGGTCGTAGACACGACCTACACTTGGGGCCCACAGGAGTTCGCCGGTTTCTACTACGACATCGACGACAACATCGGAACCGAGAGCATCACCCTGACCATCACCGGCGAGGCTCTCGATGAGCCGAACGGCGTAGCTTACCAGACGGTGGCCCAGCAGGACACCTTCGACTTCGACGAATGGGGCGACTACTGGACCATCGGCTTCTTCGCCGAGGAGTACTTCGCCGCTTACGTTGAGGGCGGCTTCCTGTTCGACGACTCCACCGACGACAACCTGATGGTCGACGAGCAGCTTTCCAAGGTGCTCTACGACGACGACGAGGAGAGGACCTTCACCACCGGCACGCCTCTGAAGCTTGAGGAGGACTACGAGCTGGCGATCCAGGCCATCGACCTCGACGGCAACAAGGTCTACGTCCAGCTGATGAAGGACGGACAGGTCGTCGACTCC
>JBFESM010000029.1:0-13849 GCA_041548445.1 Methanothrix sp.
ACCCGGCGGATTCGAGCACGCCGCACAGAGCCGGCGGGTAGTGGATTTCCTCGAACATGACGGAAAAGGACTGCTGGTTCAAAGCAACCCTGGCTCCGGGCCTGAGGTCACCCTCGATGAACTGAGAGACGTTGACCACAAATCGTGGGCCTGTGCTGCTCTTGACCACTACCCGGTTGTCGTCCAGAACGTCCAGGATCGTGCCCACGATCAGAGGGCCCGTCCTCAGACGCTCAAGCTCGCTTCTCAGCTTTCTAACCTCGCGCTCGAACTTGAGCTTCTGGTTCTCCATGACGCGCTTTTCGCCCTCCACCCGATCCTTCTGCTCTCGAAGAGCGAGGTTCCGCTCTTCAAGCTGGCGCATCCGGTCCATCAAGTAGCGCGAAAAATCAGCGCCGACTCGCGATTCGTCCATGGGATCTCCAAAGCGTATTTAACGTTGACTGCTATTAAACTTTTCCGAGATGAGCGAATATGCAGTGTGAGATATGCGGTACAGAAGTCTCCGGCAAGCCAAGAAAAGTGGTGATCGACGGATCTGAACTGCAGGTCTGCAACAACTGCGCCCGGTTTGGAGAGGTCGCAGATAAGTTTTCACCTGTACCCAGAAAGGTCGTTCCCCAGGAGCGAGTCTTCAGAGCACCGCCCAGGCCCCGGCCCCGCCGCGACGAGTTCAGGGATATGCCAGAAATCGTTCCCGAATACGGCCAGATCGTGAAAGAGGCCCGGGAGGGGATGGATCTGACGCCGGAGAAGCTGGGAATCAAGATCAAGGAGAAGGCATCCTTGATCAGAAAGATCGAACGGCAGGAGATCGTTCCTGAGGACTCGGTGAGGATCAAGCTCGAAAAGGAGCTGAACGTAAAGCTGACCGACAAGGTGGGAGACGAGGAATGGAAGTCGGGTAAAGGCGGAAGGGGTCTGACCCTCGGCGACATCGCCTCCATCAAGAAGAAATGACGTCGAACGCGATCGCCGAAGCGGCGAAGGTCGTGGCTGATGGGGGAACGGTCGTCTATCCGACGGAGACCGTTTACGGGATCGGGGCCTCGATCTATATCCCCGAAGCCGTGGATAAGGTCTTCGAGATCAAGGGGCGTGCCCACAATATGCCCCTCTCGGTGGCCGTCGCCAGCTTCGAGATGATAGAGCAGGTCGCCCTGGTCGATGAAAAATACCTACCCTTTCTTCGAAAAATCCTGCCTGGTCCCGTCACGGTTCTCGTCGAGAAGAGCCCAGACCTTTCCGATCCCGTCACGGCGGGGTCGCACCTTGTGGGTATAAGGTTCCCGGACCATCCGATGGCTTTGGAGCTGATCGGGATGACTGGCCCCATCACCTCGACGAGCGCAAACCTCTCGGGTCGTCCGCCGCCTGCAAGCATCGAGGAGCTGGACCCGAAGATTGCGATGGAGGTTGATTTCGTTCTGGACGGGGGAAGATCTCGGCTCGCCCGGCCATCGACCCTCATCGACCTTGCGGCAAAAAAGGTGATCAGGGAGGGAGCGGGAATGGAGTGGGTGAGGGAGCTTTTAGGATGAAAGCGAGAATCAGGGATTTTTTCCAGACCGTCGACGGCTGGATATTCGCCGTCGTCGACTATCACCACCCCGAGGGTATAAGGTCCATGCTGCGGTACGTTCCAGACCCAGAGGGTGAGAGGACTGCAGAGGGAGTCAGATACCGAAAGCTCGACTTCGAGATGGCCTACGAGTTCCTCCGAAGGGAAAAGCCCGACTACGTCCAGGACGTCCACGTCGTCCCCGAGGAGGATGTTCTTCGCTTCTACAAGCCGGAGAAGGAGCTTCCAAAGGTCGCGAGACGGGATCCCAGGGTCACAGAGATAGTCACCGTCCTGAAAGAGGGCGGCGTTCCCCAGGAGAAGATGGGGATCACGGGCTCGATCTTGGTGGGGCTTGAGGGGCCATCCTCGGACATAGACTTTCTCGTCTACGGAAGCGACTGGTGGCGGGCAAGGGATGTCATAGAGAGGGCCAAAGAGGTGGACGGGCGAATCCAGGACCTGGACGAGGCCACCTGGGATAAGATCTACAAAAAGAGGGTCCCGGAGATCGATCGCGACGAGTTCGTCCTCCACGAGAGGAGGAAGGGAAACCGGGGGCTTGTGGACAAAACCTACTTCGACCTCCTCTTCACCAGGGACTGGGACCAGATCAGGCCGCCCTTTCCGCCGGGAAAGAAGGCTGGAAGGCTAAAGATCGAGGCAGAGGTGACCGACGCAGAGTTTGCCTTCGACAACCCGGCGATCTTCGAGATCGACCACGACGAGATCTTTGAGATCCTCTGCTACACCCACACCTACGCAGGCCAGGCCCTCCCTGGTGAGCAGATCGAGGCCTGCGGCGTCGTCGAGGAGACGAGGGACGGCAAGAGGCTCGTGGTTGGAACATCGAGAGAGGCAAAGGGAGAGTGGATCAGATCATTGACCCTTCTGGAGAGGGCCTCATCAAGATCGTAGAGGGGCTGAAGAAGGCCTGGAGGCTCGATGTCGATGTCGATGTCGAGATCAGCGAGGAGCCCTTCGTCCTCGGAAGGACGGTTCAGGAGCGGGACTGCTACAAGATATACATCTCGGAGCCTGAGCCCTACCCGTTCCTCCACGAGTTCTACCACGTCCTCTTCGAGGAGAAGGTTATGAAACGTCACATCGGCTCGGGGTGCGGGTTCTGCGCGAAGATCACCCTCGAGATGATGAACGTCCTCGTCGATCTTGGGATAGAGAGGATCATCTACAGGACCGATCCGGAGATATTCCCCGCCTACTTTCCGACGGCTATGGAGAACCTGGACAGGATCGCAAGGTGCGGCGTCCTTTCCTTCGACCCCACGAGAACCGTCGCCTACAACCTCTACCTGGAGACGGCGATAAGAGAGCTTTATCCGGAGCTGAGGGATGACTACGACTTCTGGACCAGGATCGACCTATCTGAAGAGGCGAGATCAGGCGTGGATTCGGCCCTGGCGATCGCGGGCGAGTTCGTGCGGGAGAGGCCCTCAACATGGCGGGATATCTCCAGCATTGCTGTGGACCTCTCCTGGCCGATCTTCGGGGCGGACGTTATGATAATCGAGTCGAAAGAAGAGTTTCGGATAGTCTGCAGCACAGACCACATCGAGGCCAGAAGGAAAGTCTCGGAGATGATCACCCGTCTCAAGAACATCTCCCGGGACTGGCTTAAGAGTGGTGGCCCCGCGGAATAGAGAATTAGTTAAGGCTTGAGATCAGAGACATGAACGTTTGACGGCTGAAAACTATCTTACTTCCGAATCGAAAAGAGGTTCAACATGTTATTCGAGGTCAACCCCTTCGACATAGAGATAGGACAGTACAAGGTGATGCTGAACCTGGCCGACGCGAGAGAGATGGGCATGAACGCGGGCGATCGAGTCAGGGTGAAGGCGAGAGGCGCCTCCCTCACTGCGATTTTGGACGTCACCACCCAGATGGTGGAGCCCGGGAAAGTCGGGATCTTCACCGAGGCCCAGCAGAAGATCGGGGAGGCGAGGGAGGTGGACGTGGCTCCCGCCCCGAAGCCCGCCTCGGTCAGCTACATAAAGAGGATCATGGACGAGGAGAAGCTCACCGAGGACCAGATCAGGACGATCGTCCAGGACATCGTCGACAACAACCTGAGCGACGTCGAGATCTCCGCCTACCTCACCACCCTCTACATAAGAAACTTCGACTCCCAGGAGACCGAGTGGCTGACGAGGGCGATGATCGAGACCGGAGAGCGGATCCACTTCGACACCCATCCTGTGGTGGACAAACACAGCATCGGTGGAGTTCCCGGAAACAAGGTATCCCTCCTGGTTGTTCCGATTGTGGCGGCCGCGGGCCTTCTCATCCCCAAGACCAGCTCGAGAGCCATCACCGGGGCCGGGGGAACCTCGGACCTGATGGAGATTCTGGCTCCCGTGGAGTTTTCCGCCGACGAGATCAAGGAGATCGCCGAAACGGTGGGCGGAGTCCTCGCCTGGGGCGGTGCGACGAACATAGCGCCCGCCGACGACAAGCTGATCAGGGCCGAGTACGCCCTCACCATCGACCCCTACAGCCAGATGCTGGCATCGATCATGGCCAAGAAGGGGGCGGTCGGCGCGGACTCGGTGGTGATGGACATGCCCGTGGGCCCCGGAACGAAGTTGCCGACGGCCGCCGACGGAAGATCGATGGCCAAAGACCTCATCGACCTTGGAGACAGGCTCGGGATCAGGGTCGAGTGCGCCATGACCTTCGGCGGCTCGCCCGTGGGAAGGACGGTGGGCCCGGCTCTGGAGGTGAAGGAGGCCCTCACCATGCTCGAGAGCGGCCAGGGGCCGAACAGCCTCCGGGAGAAGAGCCTCTCCCTCGCCGGGATTCTGCTGGAGATCGGGTGCACCACCGGGATGGGCTGCGTCGCCGCCCGGGGCGAGGGTAGGGCCATGGCAGAGAAGATCCTCAGCAGCGGCAAGGCCCACGAGAAGATGATGGAGATCATCGAGGCGCAAGGAGGCGACACGAGCGTCAAGAGCAGCGACATCGAGATCGGCGAGTACAAGCAGGACATCCTCGCCCCGGCGAACGGCTACGTCATCTCCTTCGACAACAAGAGGATCATCGAGATCGCGAGGAACGCCGGAGCTCCCGCCGACAAGAAGGCCGGGGTTCGGATCCACAAGAAGATGGGCGAGGTCGTAAAGAAGGGGGAGCCGCTCTTCACGATATACTCCAGCAAGGACTGGGAGGTTGAGAGGGCCGCCAACGACGCTCTCAGGGAGATGCCGATCTTCGTCGAGGGGATGCTTCTCGAGAGGTATCCGAGGTACTCCCAGATCTAGAGGCTGGAGTAGGAACGTTTTATAAGGTCGGTCGGAAACCTGGTGGCCATGAAGGTTGCCGTCATCTATCACGAGGATTTCGGGTCTAAGGGGCACAGCGTCCTCAAGGCCCGGATCAAGCCCTCTTTTGAAGCCCTCTCAAGGTCGGGCCTCCTTGAAGGGGACGACGTCCAGGTCTTCGAGCCCGCGCCCGCGCCTCTCGCGCTCGTCGAAAAGGCCCACACGAGAGAGCACATGGAGAGCATGAGGGCCGAGTCTTACAACCGGATGTACTACGACGTCGCCCTCCTCTCGGCGGGAAGCGTCCTTTTGGCCGCGGGGATGGTGGCGAAGGGCGAAGCCCAGAACGCCTTCGCCTACACCGGAACCGCAGGCCACCACGCAAGCCCAGGAAGCTGCTGGGGATTTTGCTACTTCAACGACGTTGCGATATCGATCCTGAGGCTCAGAGAGATGGGCCTTGAGAGGTTTTTGATCGTGGACGTCGACCCCCACTTCGGCGACGGCACGAGAAACTTCTTCGGAGACGATCCCAACGTCTACCACATAAACTTCAACCACCAGCAGAGCTCCAACTTCGACGGTAAGAATAACAACTATGACGTCGGGATCGGGTTTGACGCCGAGGACGGCCAGTTTTTGAGCGAGCTTGATAACGCCATGAAGATGGCCAAGGACTTCGATTTTCAGATCTGCTTTGTGGTATTCGGCCACGACTCCCACGCCGACGATTACGGCGGCTTTGAGCTAACCTCTGCCGTCTACGCCAAGATGGCGAGGATCATCAAGGAGGCCGCGGGCGATAAGGGCGTGGTCTTCGTCCTCAGCGGAGGGTCGGTCCCCGAGGTGGCTTCGAAGTCCATCCCCGAGATTATATCGGTCCTGGCAGAGAGGTGATGACAGGTGAAGATGGCCTCGAACTGCTACAGCTGCATCCTCGACCGGGCCAAGTTCGAGTGCGACATGCTCTTTTCCGAGGATGATTCGAAGAGGGAGGCGATGGAGGAGCTCCTCGACTTCATGGCCCTCCACAAAGGCATGGTTCCCTCGGTTGTGGGAACCGAGCGAGAGCGGATCATTAAGAGGAGGAGCAAAAATCCCGACCCCTATCGTGAGATGAAGGCCGAGAGCAACCGGGTGGCAATGGACCTGCTCCCTATGACGAGACGGTTTTACGAGGAGTCAAAGGACAAGCTCGAGGCCCTGATCAGGATTGCCGCCGCCGCAAACTCCATGGAGTGGGGCGTGAAGGGTCACGATTTTGACGTCAATTCCTTCGAGGACGTCTTCCTCGACACCCTGAAAGAGAACTTCGATGGCGACCTTGAGGAGGCCCGCCGCCGCATAAACCGGTTCGAGAATATCCTCTACCTCACCGACAACGCCGGCGAGATCGTCTTCGACCTCTTCGTCATCGAGAAGCTGGAGGAGATGGGAAAGCGGGTCGTCATCGGCCCCAAGACCGCCCCCATCCTAAACGACGTCACCGCCGATGAACTGAAGTCTATGACCTCCCTCCCCATCGAGCCGACGGGCCCGGTCATCGGCCTCTCCCTGGAGAATGTGAGGCCCGAACTTCTCGACCTCCTCATGGACGAAAGCTTCCTCGTCATAGCCAAGGGGATGGGCAACTTCGAGACGATGACCGAGTTTGACGATATCCTTGAGGGACGGCTCATCTACGTCATGAGGGCCAAGTGCGAGCCGGTCTCCTTGAGGGTGGGGGTCACTCAGGGCTCTCTGGTGGTGAGGGCCGTCTAGGCCTTGGAGATGTTTCGTCTGAATCGGCAATAAGAAAGATGGCCCCTCGCTCTTTTATGTGGGCAGATTGAACTTAAGTTTTCCTAATCTGAGATATATAGTTAGGATAAAATTTTTTGTTGTTCTGAAACCTCTTGCACCGTTTTTTGCGGATTGAATTAGGATATTTATCCCCTCTAATATCCCATTATCTATTTTAATTTCAGACGATGGGCATCCTGCCGGTCTTCGATAGGAAGAGGTGTTCACGATGGCTGGAAACCCCATTTCAAATTCGGCTGCCTACATGCCCTCTGCTATGCTCATAATCTGAGAGAGCTAACCGGCGTAGCGCAGGAGGAGGATGGCCAAGAGCGGCCTGATGATATGATCGATCTGTTGCTTGAAATCAAAATTAAGACGGGGTTGCTCGAAAATCCTCCACCTGAAACGTCGGATCGACCCAAGAATCGTGGCCGAAAGAAGCAGAAGATCGCTGCTAAAAACCTGCTGGATAGGTTGTCGGAGTACCATGGTGAAAGTTCAGCAGAAGGCATCTGGCACGTTCCGGAACAAGCGGGGTGCCGATTCGTTCTGTTGAATCTACCCTATGCCTCTCCTTCAGCTGCCTCTTAACCGAACCCTACTGTGAGGGCATACCGGATGGAAATGCGTGTTATGGTCGTGGTGGGCTGAATAGTTACAATTTTTGTTTGTTCTCGTCGTCTTTACCTTAGGCCAGTCGTGGGTGCGTTCGTGGGAGCGTTTATATTCGTAGAGATACGAAATTTGTCTCAGCTGGTGAGACCGTTGAGCAGATCCAAATGGATGGAGCTTCCGAGACTGGTTGTGGTCGGCAGCGGCGTCGCGTCGGAGGTGGCCGACGTCTGCAGAGACCTCAAACTGAAGGGCAGCTCTCTCATCGTGACGGGTCCCAAGACCTGCGAGCTGGTGGGAGGAGAGATCTCTCAGCTGATGGAAGAAAGCGGCTTTGAAACCAACCTGATGATCACAAAATTTTCAAAACTCGAAGAGGTGGAGAGGGCAGAACGGCTAGCAGAAGAGATGAAAGCCGGCTTTCTCATAGGCGTTGGCGGCGGAAGGTCGATAGATGTCGCCAAGCTCGCCTCGGTCAGGGCGGGCGTTCACTTCGTTTCCATCCCCACCGCCGCCTCCCACGACGGCATATGCTCTGCTCAGGCCTCCCTAACCATCGACGGCGAGACTACATCGGTCTCGGCCCAGGCACCCCTGGGAATCATAGCCGACACTGCCATAATCTCCAAAGCCCCCAAAAGGCTCCTCGCCGCCGGATGCGGCGACATAATCTCCAACTACACCGCCATAAGGGACTGGAAGCTAGCCCACAGGCTCAGGGGCGAGGAGTACAGCGAGTACGCCTCGGCCCTATCGGAGATGACTGCGAGGATGATCGTCGAGACCGCCACGGATCTTAAACCGGGCCTCGAAGAGTCGGCAAGGATAGTCGTCAAGGCCCTGATATCCAGCGGCGTTGCCATGAGCATCGCGGGCTCCTCGCGGCCCGCCAGCGGCTCAGAGCACAAGTTCGCCCACGCCATCAACAAAATAGCTCCCGGAAAGGCCCTTCACGGCGAGCTCTGTGGTCTTGGCACCATCGTCATGATGTACCTGCACGGCGGCGACTGGAAGATGATCCAAGAGGCACTGCGAGAGGTGGGGGCGCCCATCACCGCCGCCGAGATCGGGCTCGATGATGAGATGGTGATCGAGGCCCTCACCTCCGCCCACAAGATCCGCCCGGAGCGGTACACCATCCTGGGCGCGGGTCTCACCAGAGAGGCCGCGACCGCGGCCGCCAAAAAGACAAAAATAATATAATTATCCACTTGAGGCGAAGACCATGTCCGAAGCAGCTACACAAATCACCCTGATAGGAACCAAACTAGCGACGATAGGGATGGAGTTCATATTCAACTCACCCTCGCCGGAATGCGAGACCTGCAAGCTCAGGAACACCTGCACCAACCTCGAGTCGGGGAGGAGGTACAGGATCCTGGGGATTCGTGGAGAGCTGGTCCACGAATGCCCCATCCACGAGGCGGGAGTTCGGGCGGTGGAGGTGACTGAAAGCCCCATCATCGCGGCCATCGACGCGAGGAAAGCCTTCGCCGGGTCCAAGACCGTCCTCGAGCCGCCCACATGCGATGAGTACAACTGCACCATGTACGAGCTCTGCCACCCCGTCGGCCTGAAGTCGGGAGACCGTTGCACCATCGTCGAGGTGGTGGGCGAGGCCCCCGAGGAGTGCGAGCAAGGAAACAAGCTAAAACTGGTGGAGCTGAGGCGCTAAAGGCGCCTTGCAACCTCTCGATTTTTAGGATTATTTTTCCGCGATGGACGGATCGCGATTATGAGAAAGTTTTTGACCTATTCCCGGAACGTCTTCATTCCCGTATCTGACGTCTGCAGGAATCGGTGCCTCTACTGCGGCTTTCGGCGCGATGAAGGCAAAATCATCAGCCGCGAGGAGGCAACCGAGCTCCTGGACCGGGGGGCCTCGGCGGGCTGCACCGAGGCCCTCTTCTCCTTGGGCGAGGCGCCCTGGCTGGTTTCCGGCTTCGGCGACCTACTCAAAAGAACTGGAAAAGACGACCTCATCGATTACCTGATCGAGCTGTCTGAGCTGGCCCTGGAAAGGGGTCTACTCCCCCACACAAACGCCGGCCTCCTCTCAAAAGAGGAGATGAGCAGGCTTGCTCCCTACAACGCCAGCATGGGCCTGATGCTCGAGACGACGGCCGAGGTGGATGCTCACCGATCCTCACCCGGGAAAAGTCCAGACTTGAGGCTCGCGGCCATCGCGGCCGCAGGAGAGCTGAAGATACCCTTCACCACCGGGATCCTCGTCGGGATCGGCGAGACGAGAGAGGACCGGATAGAATCGATCCAGGCTTTAAAAGAGCTCCACGAGACTTACGGCCACATCCAGGAGGTGATCGTCCAGCCCTTCGACCCCAAGCCGGAGACCGCCATGTTCCATTTCTCTCCGCCCAGTCCGGAAGCGCTCGCGGAGACTGTGAAGATGGCAAGATCCATCCTACCGCATTCGGTCGCCGTCCAAATACCTCCAAACCTGGCAGACCCCCTGCTCCTGGTCGAGGCCGGAGCCGAGGACCTGGGCGGGATCAGCCCCGTGACGCCGGACTGGATCAACCCGGAGAGGGGATGGCCCACCCCCGAGGAGCTCGAATCCAGGCTTTTTGGCTTTGAGCTGAAAGAGAGGCTCCCTGTCTACCCCCATTACATAGACCTCGGATGGCAAGGCGAAATGACCAGATCGCTGGTCGAGAGGCTGGCAGGGCCAGATGGCCTTCGAAGGCGGGATCGGCCTTGAGATTCAAGGATGGAATCGCAAATAATATCTCAGATCACAGCAGAGCTGGTGCGGTATGAGCAAGAAGTCTCTGGAGATCGGCATGAGCTGTGGACTCGTCTTTCTGATGATCGCGCTCATGATCGTGGTGCAGATGGCGGCGCCCGAGCCTCTACGTCCGGTGGGGTTCGTCCTGGCGGTTCTGGCCTTCGTGCTGCTCATGGGTGGGGCCGGGTTCAAGCTTATGAACATCGAGTCGTGAAATCGGATATATCAAGATAGAGATATCAAGATCGAGGAGTAGCATACCTCTTTGCAGAGGGCGAGATATGGGCATCTTGGACAAGTTGATGGGCAGGTCTGGCGACGAGGATTACGTGAACATAGACCTGGGACAGTTCGAGGAGGTCTCAGCCGGGGGTCCCTTGGAGATTCTGGTGAGAATGGCAGAGCTGAACGACATCGGCGTTCTGTCAGAGATAAAGATGGAGATTCAGAGGGGGAACCTCGTCCTCTTGGACATCTCACCCCTGAAAAGGGAGAAGGACCTTCTGGACGAGGCGATCGGCGAGCTGAAGGTCGCGGTCGAGGAGCTGAACGGCGACATCGCGGGTCTGGGCGACAACCTGGTGATAGTCGTGCCCAAGAGGATGAGGATAGATCGGGAGAACATTTTGGGGGGCGAGGATTGAAGGCGGTCACCACCTCCAATTGTCCCATCTGCAACGCTGAGATCACCTTCGACTGGGAGACGAAAGATATCCCCCACTTCGGCGAGGCGATGGTCATCGCCGGGGTATGCGAATCTTGTGGGTTCAGGCTCTCGGACACCATCCTTCTCAGCCAGGGCGAGCCGGTCAGGTACACCATCACCATCGAGGAGGTCGAGGACCTGAACGCGAGGGTGATCAGGTCCACCAGCGGGACGATCAGGCTCCCGGAGCTGGGAATCAACGTCGAGCCCGGGCCCGCTTCCGATGCCTACATATCGAACGTCGAGGGCGTCCTCCAGAAAGTTAAGGGCATCGTCGCCTTTGCGACCAAGTCCGCTCGGGACGCTGGCGTCGAGGAGAACACGCGCCGGGGCGAGTGCATCCTAGAACGGATCGAGCAGGCGATGAACGGCATCGGCCCCCTCACCATAATTCTGGAGGACCCTCTGGGAAACAGTGCCATAGTATCCGAAAAGGCGGTCTCCACAAGGCTCACCCCCGAAGAGTGCGAGGATCTCGAGACCGGAATGATCATCCTCGACTCCGCCGCCTGACCCGGCGAGCGGCAGCGACCCAGGGAGGCGGATAAACTGATAGTCCTCAGCGGCGGGACCGGCACGCCGAAGCTTTTGGTGGGCCTCATGAAGGTTCTGCCACCGTCGGAGCTGACGGTTGTCGCCAACACCGCCGACGACCTCTGGATCTCGGGGAACCTCGTATCGCCGGACCTGGACACCGTCCTCTACACCCTGGCGGGGATGATCGACCAAAAGAGGTGGTGGGGGATCGAGAACGACTCTTTTAGCACCCACAACTTTCTCAACGGCCTCGGCCATCAAGAGGTCCTCGCCCTCGGCGACATCGATCGCGCAGTTCACATATTTCGATCCGACCTCCTCCGGGAGGGTCTGACAATCAGCATGGCGACAGAAAGGCTGTGCCATGCCCTGAAAATCGCTGGAAAGGTCATTCCGATGACCGACGATCCCGTATCCACCATGATATCGACCCCGGAGGGGGAGATGCACCTTCAGGAGTACTGGGTGGGGAGGGGAGGCCGCCCGGAGGCGACGGGCATCCGATTTCGGGGGGTCGAGGACGCCCTCCCAAGCCTCGGGTTTCTGGAGGCTTTGGAGAAGGCGGAGGTGGAGGGCTCGCCCCTCCTCATCGGGCCGAGCAACCCGGTTTCCAGCATCGGGCCGATCCTCGCATTGAGGGGCGTTCGGGACCAGTTGAAGAAGATGAGCAGGAAAGGAAAAAAAGAACGGAAAAGCAGAATAGTCGCCATAAGCCCCCTCGTCGGCGGAAAGCCCGTGAGCGGCCCTGCCGCCAAGTTCATGCGGGCCTGGGGATTTCCCGTCACCGACCAGGGGGTCGCAGACCTCCTCGGGTGCGTGGACCTGATGGTGGTGAGCCCCGATAGCGACTACCAGGGCCCCTCGGTCAGGCTCGACACCGTGATGAAGGACGAGAGAGACAGCCTGAGGGTGTCGAGGGAGATCGTGAAGATCGTGGACGAAGAGATGGAGACGGAAGCGGAGGCGGAGGCGGTCTGAGGTGTTTTTGGGCGTGGATCACGGGACGAGGGCGATAAGGTTTGCAAACTCCGACGGCAAATGCTATGTAATCCCGAGGGGGGAGGCGGGAGGGCTCGCCCCCTCGGAGATCACAGATCGGATCAGGGAGGCGTTCGACCTCGACACCGGCGCCGGAGGGGCCGAGAAGGTCGAGCTTCTCGCCCTCTGCTACTCCATGGGAGACGGCCTCACCGAGATCGTGAAAATCGAGGATGCCGCGAACAGAGGCGTGATCAGCCAGGATGGCGCCGGGCTTCACGTCGGCGGCGGGACGAAGGTCTTCGACGCCGTCCGCGAATCGGGATGGCCCGCCATCCTTCTGCCCGGAATCCACGACCGCTCTGATGTCGACCCCCGGATGAAGGTCTTCTCCCACGGCTCAAGCCCCGAGAAGGTGGGCCTCGCCTACAAGGTCTTCAAGGACGGCAAAAAGGACTTCATCATCTCGGACGCCAGCTCCAACGTCGTCACCATCGGCGTCGCCGACGGCAAGATCGCCGGGGCGATCGATGCTCCCATCTTCGCACCCGGCCTTCTGCACGGGCCTCTGGACGTCGCCGCGATCCGAAAAGTCGACGCCGGGAAGATGTCCGCCAACGAGGCCTTCACGCGGGGCGGGATTCTCCGAAAGCGGGGGCTCACCCTCAAGAGCTGCACCGAAGAAGAGAAGGAGGCGGCCTTCGAGGCGCTCGCCCTCTATGCCGCCATGGAGCTCGCCGCCATGGGTGTCCTCCTCCGGGACCTCGGCTCCCCCAGTCCGGCGCTGTACCTGGCGGGCGACCCCGCCTCCCGTATCGCAGGCAGGGTATCGGGGTTATTGGGGCGCGAGGTTCTGCCGCTGAAGAGCTGCGATGCGGCTCTCGGCTGCGCCCTGATCGCGGAGGACGTGTACAACGGGGCGCGGGAGGTTTTGGGGCTGAGGGTGGATGGGAGGGTGTGGTGGTAGTTTCTATGAAGTCGTTTTCTGAGAGAATGGGAATCAAGCCCGTCAGGGAAATACTGCAAACGGATTCTATGGACGATGAATTGAGAAATCGTTTGTGGAATGCATTAGATTTCTTCTATTGGAGGTATTTTGATGGGATCCGGTCAAGTGATGTTTACAAGGTAGATTCGTTTTTCATAATCATTTGGGATGGGTTCTTTAAACGCTCAATCGATATTTTAAGTAATTTTGATATATCTAATAAGATTTTAATGATTAAAAAGGATTTCTATTTGTTTAAATGGAATGAGGTATACGATTTTATCGAGTTTATAGCATCCAATCCCCTCTTTGAAGATACAAATAGCAGCTTTATGAATTATTGCAACCACATACTCGCCAGTGAATCTTCTGCCTATCGTTTTGTTGGTAACAAAATCATTTCCATAACATCTGAGGAGGAGATATCAGAAATAGAAGACGCAATACAAGTTCCCTTAAAACCCGTCAGAGACCATCTGAAACAAGCCCTTGAGTTATTTGCAAATCGTGAAAATCGGTGGTGCACCTCTATACGGTTGATTTTCTGTGATAGGGATAAGTCAACAGCTCCCTCAACGACCAGTTGTGATTTGTCAAACCACATTCTTTCGCGGGGCTGCTTTTTCTTTTCCTCCCCAAATAATCCAAACTTATC
>JBFESM010000030.1:0-13649 GCA_041548445.1 Methanothrix sp.
GGGGCAATTAATAACCATGGTCCCACCGATAGCGAAAAAACTGGATGCCTAGTTAATAAAATTATAACTATGTATCGGGCATAATTAGGCTTACTGTTGCCGTATTTGGCCAGCATGGTTATTAAACTTGCGGAGTTTAGGACCTACGGCCTCTAACCACTTCGCACAAGAGCCCAACCCCCCCGAGGAAAGAGGCGGGTCAGAAACTCGGTTGAGTTTTTGACCCGACCATATTTTGAAAATTTTTCGGCTACCCCTGGCGACCGTACACGTACCAGTAAATCGCGCCCACGAAAAGAGCGCCGCCGGCGATGTTCCCCAATGTCACGGGAATCAGGTTTACGGTGAAGAACTGGGCCCAGGTAACATCTGCGCCGTACATTATGCCCGAAGGAATGAAGAACATGTTGGCGATGCTGTGCTCAAATCCGATGGCAACGAATGCCATTATTGGAAACCATATGCCCAAAATCTTGCTGACCACATCGTCCGAGGCGATGGCAAGCCAGACCGATAGGCAGACGAGCCAGTTACAACCAACGCCCTTGAAGAAGAGCGGCCAAAAGCCTTGAGCGACCTTCGCCTCGGCTATGCCGGTGATGGTGCCAAGCCACGGATCGCTGGCCAATAGGCCTGTCAAATAGGTCAGGAAGAAGACCACAAATATCGAACCTAAGAAATTTCCTACATAAGAAACCGTCCAGTTTCTGGCCAGGCCCGACCATGACGCCTTCTTGTTGAAAACTGCTGGAATGCAACAGGCGGTATTCCCCGTAAACAGCTCTGCGCCGGCGACCACCACGAGGATCAACCCCACCGGGAAGACCGCTCCGAATATGAACTTCTGCAACCCAGGATTGTCCGCCCGAAGGTCGGGAACGCCACCGCCAACGATGACCGCCAAAAGCCCGCCAAAGGCGATAAAAGCACCTGCCAAAAAGCCCAGCGTCAACAACGGTCCAAAGGCCATTTCGACCTTGTTACAGCCGATGTTGTCGACCGAGCAGGTCGTATCTTTGGGTGATTTGAATCCCATTTGTCTTTCTCCCTAGTATATCTGTGAATTCTGCCCAAACCCCAAAAGGAGCTGGAAGTTCTTGGATGTGGATCTGTTATGGCCAAAGTCCAAAAAAAGAGTTTTTTTGGCGTTCCGGCATCTCGCCATCTCCGGTCCATACCAAAGGAGTTCGCAAATGAGCTTTTGGCTGGGATCGTACGAGGAACGCCGAACAAATCTCTCTCCGAACAGGTCGTCAGCGGTTCCAAGAGCCATCCTCTCGGAGCCAATGATCGATATCTTCTGCAGCCTTCTTGCCAGCGCCCATGGCGCTGATGACGGTGGCGCCGCCGGTGGTTATGTCCCCACCGGCCCAGACGCCCTCTCGAGTGGTTCTGCCGTCGTCGTCCACCACGAGGGTGCCCCACCTGGTGGTCTCAAGTCCCGGGGTGTTGCCCGGCACCAGGGGATTGGGTATGGTGCCCACGGCTATGATCGCAGTCTCCACGTCAATTATGTGCTCGGACCCCGCTTCGACGACGGGCCTACGCCTGCCGCTATCGTCCGGCTCCCCCAGAACCATATTCACCACCTCCATCCCCTTCACCCTGCCGCGGTCGTCTCCCATGAACCTGGTGGGGTTTGTCAAAAAGTCGAAGATCACGCCCTCCTCTTTGGCGTTCTCGATCTCCTCGAGCCTCGCCGGCATCTCCGCCTCGGACCGGCGGTAAATAACGTGGACCTCGTCTGCACCCAGCCTTACGGCACATCTGGCCGCGTCCATGGCGACGTTTCCGCCGCCCACCACCGCCACTTTGTCCCCCTGCCTGATGGGCGTGTCATACTTTGGAAACTTGTAGGCCTTCATCAGGTTGACTCGGGTGAGATACTCGTTGGCGGAGTAGACCCCGTTGAGGTTCTCGCCGGGGATGTTGAGAAATCGTGGCGCCCCTGCGCCGATCCCCAAAAAGATGGCATCAAAACCGTTCTTCAAAAAGTCATCGACCTGGACCAGCCTCCCAACAACGGAATCCAGCTCGAACTCGGCGCCCAGCGTCTTCACGTAATCGACCTCAGACCGGACGATATCTTTGGGCAGCCTGAACTCGGGGATGCCGTAGATCAAAACCCCCCCGGCATCATGGAGCGCCTCAAAGACGGTGACCTTGTGACCCCTCTTGGCCAAATCTGCAGCACAGGTGAGGCCAGCAGGTCCTGCCCCCACGACAGCAACCTTTTTTCCGGTGGGCGGTTGGACCTCTGCCGAAGGTTCGTCCCCCCCTTCTGCCTTTGGGTCGGAGACGCATTTATCCAGAAGGCCCTGTCGAGACTCCCAGTCTGCCACGAACCTCTCCAGACGACCGATGGCAATGGGTGCCCCTTTCTTGCCCAGGACACATAGGCTCTCGCACTGAACCTCCTGGGGGCAGACCCTTCCGCATATGCCTGGCAGACTGTTCTTGCCCTTGATTATCCTGACTGCATCCTCCATCTCACCGTCACTTATCGCCTTTATGAAATGGGGAATGTCTACGCCCACAGGACAGCCTCCCATGCATTTTGGCTTCTTGCACTGTAGGCACCTGCTGGCTTCTTCGACGGCCTGCTCTTCGGAATAACCCCGAGCCACCTCGAGGAAGTTGCGACGTCTCTCCTCGGGAGACTGTTTGGGCATGGAAACCCGACTCAGGTTCAGCTTTTTTTTCTTACCAGACATCGTATCCCGCTTCGGTATATTGTGGCTCTGCCGGCTTTTCGGATGACATTGTGCTGCGCCGTCAAAGTTAGCGATGGTGATTTTGTTCTTGTAACTGGCGTAGAATTACACCGGGTCCATCTGAGTCTTCGACGGTGACTGCCCGCCATCGATATTTTTCCTGCGATGGGTTGTGGCATTCAACCTATGCCTCGATATTTAAATCTTTTCGGTTTTCTGTTCTGAGGGCCGAATCAAATCCAATAGCATAGTTTTGCCCCTCCCCATCTAATTATATTTATACATGTCAGACGATCGTTTCCTAGTTAATACTATATAATTATTGCCACCAATTGTAGCATTTTGCAGAATATATTTACATCAGACGGACAGTGGCTTCCTATGCGTTTGTATATAGGCATTTTCCACCAGTGGCACCAATCACCCCATTTGTTTCAAATACACGATCAAGACGTTTCTTTTCTATCGAAAATTAGAGCAATCTTGAAATATGACTTTGAAGCTCCTAAAACAACGCGGTGGTGAAAGTGGACGAGATTACCCTAACCATTGATGGACAAGAGGTGAGGATTCGGAAGGGATCCACAGTTCTCGAAGCAGCCCGAAAGACTGGCATCTACGTACCCGCCTTATGCGACCACCCAGACTTGAAGCCCATCGGCTCATGCAAGCTTTGCATCGTCGAGATAGAGGGTCAAAATGTTTACCCCACCTCCTGCACAACCCTTGCAGAAGAGGGCATGGTGGTGAGGACTAAGACGGACGAGCTCCAGGAGATGCGACGTCACACTCTGGAGATGCTACTTGCCTTGACCAACCACCCGACAAGCTGCCTCTTTTGTGATCGCAAAGACGAGTGCACCGATTTGAGGGAATGCATGAGGAAGTTTCCCCTCACGGTGGGGTGTAAGTACTGTCCCAACGACGGCGAATGCGAGCTCCAGGACGCTGTGGAATATCTGAACCTGAAAAACATCAGGTACTCCACGACTTACCGCAATCTTCCCGTTCTTAGGGAGCCTTTCTTCGATCGCGATTACAACCTTTGCATCCTCTGCAGCCGATGTGTAAGGACCTGCCAGGAAGTGAGGGGAGAAGGTGTTCTCGCCTTCGATGTGAACTACCATCAGCAACATGCCATCGGACCGATCTCGTTGATGGAGTCCAATTGCAAGTTCTGTGGAGCATGTGTCGACGTCTGTCCCACCGGAGCCCTCCGCGCTCGATCCGAGAGGTGGGAAAAGCCGAGCGATTTCGTCGTCACCTTATGTCCCTTCTGCGGAGTTGGCTGTCAGATGGAGATCGGCGTTCAGGACGGTCACATCGTTCGGATCAAGGGCAAGAGGGGCGAGACACCAAACAACGGTCAGCTCTGCGTCAAAGGGCGGTTCGGCCTCGACTTCGTGGAAAGTCCCGAAAGGCTGAAGACGCCTCTGATCCGAAAAGACGGCGAACTCGTCCCTGCCAGCTGGGATGAGGCGTTGGCCCTCATCGTCGATAAGTTCTCTCGTTGTAAAGGCGACCGTTTTGCCCTTCTCTCCTCTGCCAAATGCACCAACGAGGAGAACTATCTCGCCCAAAAGTTGTCTCGTCTGGTGATGGAGACGAACAACGTCGACCATTGTGCTCGGCTCTGTCACGCATCCACCGTCACCGCTCTTGCCAAAGCATTTGGAAGCGGGGCCATGACTAATTCCATCGAGGAGCTGAAGGACTCCGGCTGCATATTCATCACGGGATCGAACACCACAGAACAGCATCCAGTAATCGCCCTCAAGATCAAGGAGGCGAAGAAGAGGGGCGCGAAGATCATCGTGGCCAACCCTCGATGGATCGAGCTTTGCAAGTTCGCTGACATCTGGTTGAGGCAGCAGCCAGGCACCGACGTGCCGCTCACGCTTGGCATGTGCAAGGTGATACTGGAAGAGGGCCTTCTGGACGAAGGTTTCATCGAAGAGCGGTGTGAGGGGTTCGGAGAGTTCAAAGACTCCCTCGCCAACATATCTCTTGAAGAGGTCGCAAAGATCACCGGCGTCGAAGAGCCGCTGATAAGAGATGCAGCCCGAGTTTACGCTCAGAACAGTCCTTCTTCCATAGTCTACTCCATGGGAATAACCCAGCACTCTCACGGCACAGACAACATCCTTGCGCTTGCAAACCTTGCCATGATGACCGGAAACCTCGGCAAGCCTTCGGCTGGGATAAATCCCCTCAGAGGCCAGAACAACGTCCAGGGGGCGTGCGATATGGGCGCCCTTCCAAACGTCTTCCCCGGCTACCAGGCGGTGACTAACGAGGATCTGCGAAAGAAGTTCGAGGAAAAATGGGGCAAAGAGCTTCCCGAAGAGCCCGGTCTGACTTTGATGGAGATATTCAACGCCGTCCACGACGGCGAGATCGACGCCATGTACATCATCGGTGAGAACCCTCGCATCAGCGATCCCAACGCCGCTCACGTGACCGAGGCCCTGAAGAAGCTGGACTTCCTGGTGGTTCAGGAAATATTCCTCTCGGAGACCGCAAGCCTTGCAGACGTGGTTTTGCCGGCCGCCTCTTTCGCCGAAAAGGACGGGACCTTCACCAATACGGAACGAAGGGTTCAGCGGGTGAGAAAGGTGCTGGAGCCCGAAGGCGAGGCTCAGCCCGACTGGATGATCATATCGGAGATCGCGAGGAGGATGGGCTACGAGGAAGAGTTCTCTTACAGAGACCCCTCAGAGATCATGGACGAGATCGCCGCCCTCACCCCAAGTTACGGGGGGATAAATTACGAACGGATCGACGAGGTCGGCCTTCAGTGGCCCTGTCCGACTCCCGACCATCCCGGCACAATTTACCTTCACAAAAACGGGTTCACTCGAGGTAAGGGCCTGTTTTCGGTGCTTATTTACCGGCCTTCCATGGAGCTTCCCGATGAGGAGTATCCCTTCATCCTCACCACCGGCAGGATTCTCTGTCACTTCCACACAGGCACCATGACAAGAAAGGTGCCCGGTCTGAACTATCTCCGGAATGAAGAGCTGGTGGAGATCAACCCAGAGGATGGGTTGGCCCTGGGGATTGAAGACGGCGATCTGGTGGAGGTATCATCGAGGAGGGGCACCGTCAGGGCGAAGGCCAAAATAACGGAGAAGTCGTCTCAGGGCGTGACCTTCATGACCTTCCACTTTGCAGAGACGCCCACCAACGTCCTCACAAACCCCGCTCTCGATCCCGTGGCCAAGATACCCGAGTTCAAGGTGTGTGCCGTAAAGCTCAGCAAAGTAGTAGGTGATTAAAGATGTACCAGATAGTGGAGAAGGAAGTTCTCGTTCCCAACATAATCTATCTTAAGATAAAAGCGCCTAAGGTCGCCCGAGTTGCTCGCCCCGGGCAGTTTGTGATCATCAGGGTGGACGAGACCGGCGAGAGGACGCCCATGGGCCTTGCGGGCTGGGACGAGGACGAAGGCACCATCGATATCGTCTTTTACGTCCTCGGGACGAGCACCATGAAGCTCGGCACTTTGAGGGTGGGCGACTCCATAATGAACCTTGCAGGTCCCTTGGGCGCCCCCACCGAGATCGAGAACTTCGGAACGGTCATATGCGCTTGCGGCTGTTTCGGCATAGGACCCACAATGCCTCTGATAAAGGCGCTCAAAGAGGCCGGAAACCGCGTCATAACCGTCGTGGAGGGTCGGAGCCGGGAGTTCATATTCTGGGAAGATAAGATGAAGGCCGAAAGCGATGAGCTGCACATCCTCGCAGGAAATGGCGGCTGCGGCGAGCAGGGGTGGACAAACGACTTCATATCTAAATACTTGGAGGAGGGGAAGAAGGTCGACCGGATCTTCGTCCACGGCTGTCCCTTCATGATGATGGTGTCTTCCAAGGCCAGCGAGCCATATGGGGTTAAGACGATCGTCAGCCTCACCCCCCTGATGGTCGACGGGACGGGGATGTGTGGCGCGTGTCGGGTCGAGGTGGGCGGCGAAACCAAGTTCGCCTGTGTCGACGGTCCGGACTTCGACGGTCACGATGTCAACTGGGAGACCCTGGCCCTGAGGCTGCGCCAGTTCATCCCTGAGGAGGATAGATCTGCCATGCTCTGGGAGCGGGAGAACTGGCACAAGTTGGTGGAGGTGGCGCCTCAGGCATTCAACCCGACCTTGGGCAGGAGCGAGGAAGGGGAGAAGAAGAAGGCGGTCACCTCTAGCTAGGTGGCCTATCATCAACGGAAAATGGTCGAATTAGGGGGAGGCGTCTATCCAGGCCTTCGCCTTCCCAGGGGTTGTGGTCGCAAATTGCTGAAAATCTCTAAACGTATGACCAGATCTTTTATCTGACCAGCTCGATCATCGAGGCGAACTTGTGGGGTGAAGCTATGGCGTTCTCTACGTCAGCCATGATGCCCCGACTTTCAGCATCGTCGAGGTAAAGCCATGCTGCTTCTTCCAGGTTGTCGAGGGCTTCTTCGGGCGTAGCTCCACAACTTGAGATTCCAAGCTCCGGGCATTTCGAGATGTACGCTTGATCCCCTTCCCATATCTCAGCAGTCAGGTTCAGTTTCATATCTTTATTCCTCCGAGGCGAACTTCCACAATTATTGGTTATGTTTGTTTCCTTTATATATCTCTTATTCATTTGATGGCAATTTTCGACTTTGCTGGTGCATTGTGGGGGGAAAAGGATATATTTAGCGAATGAGGCACGTTCTTTCCTTCGAGCTGATCGGCGCGAAGTCAAAGTAGTCGGGTTGTGAACCAGTTTCATTGAAGATCCGGGCGGATTCGGACAGAATCGCTATCCTGTAAATTGATTCTAAAAAGAGTGATATGGCGGGAAGGATGGCTAGCGTCCTCCCCGTTTATTCTTCAGCGCCTTCCAGGTGGAATAGATGAACTCGATCTAGGCCATCTTGATCCAGCCGCGCATCTTCATCGCCTCGACGACGCGGTTGACGGCTACAACATAGGCTGCCTGACGCATGTTTATGTTGTAAGCCTTGGAGGTGTCGAGGACCGTGTGATAAGCCCGGGTCATCCTGTCATCCAGGCGCTTGTAGACGTCTTCAACGTCCCAGCAGTACCGATCGATGTTCTGAACCATCTCGAAGTAGGAGACGGTCACGCCGCCGGCGTTGCAGAGGAAGTCGGGGATCACGTGAACGCCATTTTTGTGAAGGATCTCGTCTGCCTCGGGCGTCGTCGGTCCGTTGGCGAGCTCTGCGATGATCTTGGCCTTGACGTTTGGCGCGTTCTTTTTGGTGATGACATTCTCGAGGGCTGCGGTGATCAGGATGTCCACGTCGAGCTCTATCAGCTCTTCGTTGGAGATCTTCTGGGTCGTCTCCCTTGGGGAGTGTATCACCGTTTTGGTGTCCTTCTTGACGCTGCAGGCGAGCTCGAGGTCGAGGCCATCTTTGTTGTATATGCCGCCCTTGGAGTCGCTGATCGCCACAACTTTGGAGCCGAAAAGGTCTCTGACGAGGAATCCTGCATGGCATCCGGCATTTCCGTAACCCTGTATGGCAACGGTGGCTTTGGTGAGGTCTATGCCGAGCTCTTTTGCCGCCTCTCTGATTGTGTACATGCCGCCGCGGGCCGTTGCGTCGTCGCGCCCGCAAGAGCCGCCGATGCAGACCGGCTTGCCGGTGATGCAGCCGAACTCGTTGCTTCCGGTTAGCTTCGAGTACTCGTCCATCATCCAGGCCATCGTCTGGGGGGTCGTGTAGACGTCGGGGGCTGGAACGTCCTTATTCGGACCTATGAACTGCCATATATTGTCGATGTATCCTCTGCTTAAACGTTCAAGCTCATTTTCAGAGAGCTCTTTGGGGTTGCAGATCACACCGCCCTTTCCTCCACCGAGGGGGAGATCGAGAAGAGAGCACTTCCAGGTCATCCATGCAGCAAGAGCCCTCACCGTGTCGATCGTCTCATCGGGGTGGAATCTGATGCCGCCCTTCGTCGGCCCCTTGGCGTCGTTGTACTGTACTCGGAAACCCTTGAAGACCTTCGTTGTGCCGTCGTCCATACGGACCGGAATGGATACGTGGAGTTCACGCATTGGGCTACGAAGTACCTCACGCACATCGTCATCTAACTTAAGTATTTTTGCACAGTTATCCAGCTGCTCTTGTGCTACCTCAAATGGGTTGATTTCTGCCATCCCTTTATCTCCCTTTTTGGTTTTCACCCAAACACTTGATCGCAATGAGTTAGGAGGCAACCCATGTCAGCTCCCCATAGTTAAATCTTATGAGTTACATTTATTTATGGCAAAATGGGCCATGCCGGCCGGATATTGATATTTAAGCATTTCTGAGAAGGGCTTGCGCAGGATCTGTATACAAACAGTAGCAATTTTTGCACATTTTTGGTTGTATTCCTGCTGACTACTGGTCAAACTTAATATAAACATGCGACGAAGATTTCACGTCAAAAACTTTTTAAAATGTTCAATTACATCCAGAATTTTTGGATCTATTTCGAGCTACCGATCGGGCGGGTACATAATCCGTGATGGAAACGATCGATCGATTTCGGATTCTCGCCAGGATACGTTCAATTCACAGAGGCGAAGCGTTGATTTTTTGTGACGATGTCCACCCTCAGACGATGGAATCGATTTTGCACCGCTGCTGAGAAAAATAGTGACCTAAAAGTCTCAGCATTTTGATTTTTGACCTTCAGCAAAAACCTGAAAGCAAAGCTCACCTAATCACAATTCGTCTCCATAGAGCGTCAACCATTCGAGATCTATCAATGAAATGGCTGGATACTAAACTTATATATGGTGAATCTCAAGATTAAGGTGCAGCCAGTCGATTACCAGACGACCCTTCAAAAAATTGCGTGGTTTTGTTCAGTCTGGGAGGAACTCTCAATATCATGTATTGGTGTATGTGCGATAGTATCGCACATACACCCCTTGTGGCGGGCACGTCAGATCCAAACCACCTTCGCTTCGCCCCTTCCCCGGCTCAGCGGGTCCTCAGCTTTCCAAGATGCCTTCGGCGACGTCCCTGTAGGCGTCCATGACGTAGGCGATCCCCGAGACCTTGGCCGCTTCTTCGGTGAGGGCCATCAGGTCCTTTCTGGAGATCGTTTTCAGGCTGAAGTTCCTGCTTCCGGCCATAAGCTGCTGCAGGCCGATCTGGAACCTCTGGGCGTAGGTGTAGATTCCCATCGCTCCCAGGGGGATCTTCTCGACGTCTCGTCCGTACTTCTCGGCCAGTTCCTCGTAGGTGACGAAGAGCTGCTTGGCGTTTGTTCCGTACTTGGAGACGGACTTTGGAAGCTCTCCCGCCTCGATCCATTTCTGGATGTTCTTTCCGACCATTCCTGGGATCATGAGGGCTCTACCCATGCAGACCGCCTTGAAGTAGGGTGCGCCCATGGCGATCGCCTTGAAGACGCCGTCCTCGGAGGAGAAGCCCCCGGCCATGGCGAGGTCTGGTACCCTCATGCCCTTCTTATTGAGCTTCTCTGCAAACTCGTAGGCGAGTGACTGGAGGTAGAAGGTTGGAACCCCCCACTCGTTCATCATCGGCCAGGGGCTCATTCCAGTGCCGCCGGGAGCACCGTCGATGGTGAGAAGGTCGATCTTCGCCTCCGACCCGTATCGAAGGGCCATGGCGAGTTCAGCCATGGAGTAGGCGCCGGTCTTGAGGGTGATCCTCTTGAATCCGAGGTCTCTGAGCCTGTCGACCTCTTCGAGGAAGCTATCTTTTGTGACGAACCCGAGACGGGAGTGTCTCTCAAACTCCTTGATGGCGCCGTCCTTGAAGGCCTGCTGAACGTCCTTCAGGGAGGGGTCGGGCCTCACTATGTAGCCTCTCTTCTGCAGCTCCAGGGCTCTTTCGAGGGATCGGACCTTGATCTCGCCTCCGATGCACTTTGCGCCCTGGCCCCACTTCAGCTCGAGGGTGTCGAGCTCGTGCTTCATGGAGACGTACTCGGCGGTTCCGAGCCTTGTGTCCTCGACGTTCATCTGGACCAGGATCTCGCCGTACCCCTCATGGAACTGCCTGTAAGTCTCGATCCTTCTGTCCATCTCCGGAGATTTGACGACCTTGCCCTTGTTATCCAGCACCAGTCCTGGGTCAACGCCGCAGACGTTCTCGCCGCAGACGAGGGTGATCCCGGATATGGCGGCACCGATGGCGAAGTGCTCCCAGTTGGCCCCAGCGATATCTGTCGAGCCGAGGGCGCCGGTGAAGATCGGAACCTTCATCTTTACCTTTCTGTCCCATCCGTACTCGGTCTCGGTGTCTACCTCGTGGAATACGGCGGTGTCTGGGTTGCCCTCGACCCCTTTGGGCAGGCCCTTGGCACCGACGGCGTATCCCTGGATGTTTATGTGAGAATAGTCAAGGGGATAGTCCTTGTCCGCGCCTGCGGTGATCTCTCCGAAGGGTCCGGGATAGAGGACCTCTCTACCCCTGAAAGAAGATAACCAGATGTCACAACCTCCCCTGCAGCCGTCGACACATCGGGTGCAGATTCCGGACATCGGGGCGACGTTTCTCGACCGGTTGTAAGTCCCGATCGCTTCGTTGGCGTTTGGCTGTCTCAGGTTCATAAACTGCCTCTTTATTATTTTAGATCATCCTGCATCCAGGCGGGATGCGTCCGGGTGATCTTTACCCCTCAGACAAGCACTTCCGGCCAACTATTATATAAAATTTGCCTCAGCAAAGTATTTCCGACATCATCTTATATAAAGGTACCGCTTCAGTCTGCAGTGGGATATGATTTAAAGAAACTAATAATAGTTAAATGTTTGTTCGACTGCATTTTCGTCAAACAGAACTAAGAATGTTCCTAAAGATCTCGGTCGACCTGCTGGCTAGCCGCCTCCTTTAAATGCATTTTAATTAGAGCAAACGCCGAATTTTGAGTTTAGAGATGTCTTTCGAAATCCTCAAACATCTTATTCTTATCATAATCCTAGGTTCTTCCAACAATCGGGGCACATTCTAAAGCACTCCTCTTTGGCAGGATCAGTCCCGCTGCTATGGCCATGAGTGGCCCTGCCAGAAATCCCGCGCCGACAAAAATCCCGATCATCCCCACGAAGAGAAGTCCAATCCGGCCTTTCGCCTTCAGCTCTCTCCTGAGGGAGAGGGCCAGGGCGACAGAGCCGAGAAAGATCGGGACAGACGCCAGCGCCACGGTGATCGGAGCCTCGGAAAACTCCGGGGCCCTGGCCAGGGAGAGGGCCATCTGGAAGAGGATCGAACCACCCGTGGCGAAAAAGAGGAGGCCTGCAAGAGCGCCGAGCCGCCCGGAGGCGTCGAGATCCCGAACTTTTTTCCTGATCAAAAAGATGCCCATAAGAAGGACTGCCGCCACCGGCGCGAATATCAGGGCTAGGCTCTCGCCGCTCCACCGATAGACCGAGACGAGCCTTATCGGGGTTGTGATCCTCTCCTGAACCGAGAAGGTCTCGACGTAACCGACGGTGACCCCGTAGTGGCCGCCGCCTTCCGAATCGTAGACGGCCACGTGGTAAGTCCCGGTCGCTGGAGCTTCGAGGTCGATGGCGCCGAGGCTGCGGAAGCTGCTTGGCCCGAAGGGCTCGTAGGTGACCTTTTCCGGCTGGCGCCCCTCAAGAACCATCACGCCTGCACCCTCTGGCACTTCTATTGGAACCGCCACCGAGCCCTGGCTCTCGATCCCCGGCCCCATGAGCGCAAGCTGTGGCAGAAAGTCCTGCTCCTCGGGATCTGCCGAGGCGTAGAGGCTGACGAGGATTCTCTCGACCTCGGAGACGTCGAACCTGTAGTACTGGACCTCACCAGCTTCTTTGAGGTGGCCGTAGAAGGCCCAGGACTTGGCGGGTTCCGAGACGATCGTCGCCTCGGAGAGGGCCTCGTTTCCCTCGGGGATCACGGGGACGTGGCCGAAGGCTGCGGGTATCAAGAGAATCGCCAGGAGAAGAAGGAAGGGAATGAAGATGGCAGGAATTAAGACGGAAATGCGCATATTTTCGACGGGTTGCTGCAACTTCATATCTTCTCGCCGTCCTTCAGCCCCACGATCTTCTCGACTTCGACGAGCTTCCAGATGAGGGACCGTTCCTCCTCGATGATCGAGTCGAGGGGGTCATCGGGAGAGTGACCGAGGGCCAAAAGGACGTTTCGAGAGAGGTTCTTCTTTCTGATCAGGTCGACGAATCCCTCCCGGACCGCCCTCTTCTCCTCAGGGTCAAAGACCTCGACGAGGCGGCCCCGAAGGGTGACGAAGCTGTAGCTTGAGAGGTCGGGAGCGTACCTTTCCACCTCCACCGAGACGTGGGGGTCCTCCCGGAAATACTCGATCTTTTTGCCGTACTTCGTCGATAGGAAGTACATAAAACGGCCGTCGAAGACGTAGACGAAGGGCGCAACGTAGGGGTACTTGTCTCCCTTGAAGGCTATCCTGCAGACGTGCTCATCATTGATCAGCCGGTCGTACTCCCTTTTTTCCATGCTCGGGATCTTAACAACATCCAAGGCAATCTCCTCATAATAAATTTATGAGCGAATCCTATTTAAAACCACCAGAAAACGGAGAAGTCTGGCGGCGAAGAGGCCTGATCGAAGAAATAAAAAAACTCTTAATCCAGATTTTGCGCAAGGAAGATCAGGGGGTCATGGGCCCAAAATCTTCTCATTTATGAGGGACTTGAGGGCCTCTTCCGCCTCGGGATTGTGCTTTGGCTTGTTGTACATGGTGCATCTTGAGGGCATAGGTATCAATCCCTCGTCCAGAAGGGTGTAGTGGACCTCTTCGAGATTCATTTCGCCCTCTGCATACTTTTTCAATATCGAGGCCGCCTCAGTCCGCTCCTTCTCTTTCAGGCTCTCAAACTTCTCCACCAGCTGTTCGATCTGTTCCATCAAGGTTAACGCCTCGCATAAGATCAAGGCCAGATGGGATATAGATCTTGCTGGAAACCCCACACC